>NZ_BBQF01000004.1 GCF_000813345.1 Sulfurospirillum arsenophilum NBRC 109478
GCTACTAAAAAAGCGCCCAATGTCGCTACCAAGGCGTATCTTGCATACGTCATATATACTCTGTTTTTAGTCATTTTTGAGCTCCATTAATTAGTGTAATGTAGATTACATTACATTTTATGAGCGAATTATAGTCACAAAAACTAAATAAGTCAAGTTATTTTTCCTTAACCGTAAAAAAAGTAATTATTGGGAAATACCTAATCCGCGACAGAAAATTTTAACAAGTTGAGTGAGTGCTTTTAGACGTGTTTTTTCTGAAACATCTGTCTCAACGCCTAAAACTCTTGAAAACATAAAAGGCTCTTCAAGCGCATTTAAAAACTGATGTGCGCACAATGTTGTATCTTCTACATCAATACGTCCACTCTTTTTTTCATTTTCAAAATACTCTGCAATAACATCTATAGGAAGCATCATCAAATTTAGAATGGTTTGTTTTGTCAGTATTGTCTCATCCAAATAACCTAATGAAACAATGAGTCGATAAAATAAAATAGCATCATCATCGGCAACTAACTCTAAATAAGACTTTCCAATCATCGTCAAAAAGGCTTCAACACGTCCGGAATAACAAACACTCTGACGTCCCCACTCACCGAAGAGTTCTTCCGTCTTTTGCTCCAATACATAAATAAAGAGCTGCTCTTTATTACCAAAATGTTTATAAAGTGTAGCTAGTGAACCTCCAGCGTGCTTTACGATGTCATTCATGCTTACTTTTTCATAACCATTTTCTAAAAAAAGACGATAAGCAACATCAAGAAATTTGGTACAACGTGATTCTGCTTTACAACTTAAAGGTTTATTGGATGGATTTTCGCATGAGTCATATTCATTCATACTTCGTTTTTCCTCCTTTTGCAGTTTTGTGCCATTATACAACAAATACGTTTTTCAATCCAAAAAGAGCTAAAAATAGCAACACAGATATAAGGAATATTGTTATATCATTGCTTTACATGTAAAGTTTTTTGTATTTTAACCGATAATGCTTGAAAGCGTTTGAATATTATTCTTGGAGCAAACTATATGGACTTAACCGTCATCTTGGGCATGGTGATTTCAATTACCGCCATTGCCGTTGGGGATATTATGGAAGGTGGAAATCCTATCCATGTTCTTCACATTACTTCGTTTATTATTGTTGTACCTACCGCTATGGCTTCCGCTATGACGGGAACTGCACCAGAATATGTAAGAGCCGCTTTTAAAGAATTTAAGATTGTTTTTAAAAAATCACCAGTTAATCTGCATGAGCGTATTAAACAAATTATTGATTTTGCTATTATCGCTAGACGTGATGGCATCCTAGCCCTTGAATCACATGCCAACTTGATGGAAGATGAGTTCTTCAAAAAAGGTCTTAGTATGGCAGTTGATGGCGTAGAAGCGCATGAAATTGAAGAGACACTGGAAGTTCTTATCGAAGAGACTGCAGAGTATTACCACGGAGCAGCGCACTACTGGTTACTTGCTGGCGAATCATGCCCCGTTATTGGTCTGATTGGTGCGGTTTTGGGTCTTATCTTGGCACTTCAAAAACTGGACAATCCAGCTGAAATGGCAGCAGGTATTGCAGGTGCGTTTACCGCAACCGTTACAGGTATTGCAGGTGCATACATTTTCATGGGACCTTGGGGAAATAAACTCAAAGCAAAATCACACGATTTTATCAAAGAAAAACATGTTATTTTGGCAGGTATTTTAGGAATTTCGCACGGTGACAATCCTCGTACACTTGAAATGAAATTACTCAATTATCTCTCTCCACTTGAAGAGAAAAAAAGCCAATTCGATAAATCATAAGGAACGTACGTGGGTAAAAAAAAGTGTAAACCAACAGAGTGTCCTGCTGGAGAAAAATGGGCAGTACCTTATGCTGACTTTCTCAGTTTACTTTTGGCACTTTTTATCGCTCTTTACGCACTTGCCTCTGTTAATACTGAAAAGATGAAAGCTCTTAAAGAAGAGTTCGTCAAAATCTATGACTACAGTGCCAAACCCGAAGAAGCAACCCCTGTTATGAGCATGGCCGTCAAATCGGGTGAAGCAGCGAAAGATAAAGACAAAGGCAATTCTGGCGGATCTTCCGCTCAACTTGAAGAGATTGCACGTTTAGCTCAAATGATCGAGAAAATGAACATTGGCGAAGGTGCTCTTGAGCAAAAAATCGATGGTGCTATTTTAAAACTTCCAACTAAAATGCTTTTTGCACCAGGTTCTGCTGAAATTATTAACAGTGATTCAATGCTTTTCTTAAAACGTGTTTCAGACATTATTGCAATGCTTCCTAAAAATGTTGAAGTTATTGTCAAAGGCTATACGGACACGACGGCACTTCCAAGTGGTTCTAAATTCCAAGACAACCTTGAACTCTCCACTGCTCGCGCAAACGCGGTTATTCGTGTTCTTGTTCGCAATGGCATTGCCAAAGATCGCTTAAGCTCTGCGGGTTATGGAGAGACAAAACCTATTGCAAGCAACGATACAGCAGAGGGTCGTGAAAAAAATGGTCGTGTTGAATTTACAATGCGTATCTCTGGACCTGATGGTTCTGCCAAAAAAGAGTCTATCCTAGACACGCTCAACACCATTAATAAAAAATCAGAATAGTTTTGCCTCCTTTGAGGTAAAATTATTCATCCCGTTTAATCAAGTTCTTGCAAAACTTTTTTTATAATACCACTCGCCTTTTTAAAGGCATAAATCTTTACATGTAATGAGTTCTCCATATGATTCAAGTCTCAAATCTTTCGAAGCACTTTGGTGCACAGACCCTTTTTGAAAACATTAGTTTTATGCTCACAAAAGGCAATAAAATAGGCTTTGTCGGCCGTAATGGTTCGGGTAAATCCACCCTCTTTAAAATTCTTTTGGGCGAAGAAGAAGCTGATTCTGGCGATATTCTCATTCCTAAAAATTACACCATTGGTACGCTTCGCCAGCATATTCAGTTTACCTATAAAACCGTACGAGCGGAGTGTGCCTCTGTTCTGCATGGGGATGAAGCGTTTGATACCTATAAAATCGAGAAGATGCTTTTTGGCTTAGGCTTTAGTCAAGAAGATTTGGACAAAGATCCGACGAGCTTTTCAGGAGGCTATCAAATTCGTATGAATTTGGTCAAACTCCTTGCTACCAACCCTTCCCTTTTACTGTTGGATGAACCCACTAACTACCTTGACATCATCTCTATGCGTTGGTTAAAAACCTTTTTACGAGAGTTTAAGGGCGAGATTATTCTTATCACGCACGATCGTGATTTTATGGATGCTGTTACAACGCACACCATGGGACTTCGTCGTAAGAGTTTGATGATCATTGAAGGCAACAGTCACAAATACTATGCCAAACTCGAAGAAGACGATGAGCGTTACCTTAAAACCAAAGCCAATCTCGATAAAAAGCGTGCGGAACTTGAAGACTTTGTAACACGCCAAAAAGCACGTGCTTCCAAAGCAGTCATGGCGCAAAGCAAAGCCAAACAGCTTGAAAAAATGGGAGAAATGGATGATCTTGAAGAGGAGAGCAATCTCTCTTTTTCATTTAACTATAAAAAAACACCTGCCAAGTTTGTACTTGATGCCCAAAATATTGGATTTGGATATGACCCGACACAACCACTTTTTCAAAACCTCTCGTTTAAACTTGAAAAAGGAAAATGCCTAGCCATCATCGGTAGAAATGGTAAAGGAAAATCAACGCTTTTAAATGTTTTAGCAGGTGAATTACCACTACAACAAGGCATTCTCAACTTCCATCCAGAGACTGTTTTTGCTCACTTTGGGCAAACCAACATCCAAAGGCTGAACACAAAGAACAGCATCATCGATGAAATTTATGAAGTCGATCCACTTTTAGGCATCACGCGTGTTCGTGCCATCTGTGGAGGAATGATGTTTAGTGGAAAGATGGGTGAAAAAGAGATTAGTATTCTCTCAGGAGGTGAGCGAAGTCGTGTTATGCTTGGAAAGATCATCGCAACCCCTGCCAACCTTCTCTTTTTGGATGAACCAACCAACCACCTTGATATGTACTCTATTGACTCACTGTGCGATGCCATCAAAAGCTTTGAAGGCTCAACCATTCTTGTTACCCACTCGGAGATGATGCTTCGTGAACTTGCCGATGCGCTCATCATCTTCCACCATGATAAAGCTGAATTTTTTGATGGCAATTACGATGAATTTTTAGAAAAAATTGGTTGGGAAGAAGAGAGTGATACGGCACCTAAGAAAGTTGTCAATAGCGATTATAATGAGAGCAAAAAACTTCGCACCAAGCTTATTCAAGAAAGAAGTACCAAAATCTCTCCACTTAAAAAGCAGATTGAGCAGTGTGAAGCCAAAATTATGAAACTTGAAGAAGGTATCAAAGCCAAAAATGAAGCACTCATTGCATGTTCATCAGGAAATGACATTGGTGAATTGCAACGGCTCTCTAAAGAGCTAAAGAGCGATGAAGAGGTACTTGAAAAGCTTTACGAGCAATTTGAGACGTTACATGTAAACCATGATGAGCTCTTTGAATCTTACGAAATACAATTGAAAAACATTCAAAATTAGTGTAGAATTGCAAAAAAAGCAAAGGTGAAAAAGTATGCGTGACTTGAAAGAACTCCTTTTAGAAAGCGGTTGTTCGAGTGAATTTATCCTCGATGCAATGCGGTTTGAACACCTCTTCACAGGAGATATCGATGCGTTCCTCGACAAGGTCGAAGATATCTTAATGAGTGAAGATGAGTATGAAGAGGAAATAGACGAAGACGATGAATTTGATGAAGACGAAGATGATCCAATTTCTCGAAGTGATTATAACTATGATGGCAATGAAGATAACATCTATTTCGAAGAGGAAGAAGAAGAGTTTGAAGACGATGAGGATGAAGAGTAAGCCTCTTCACACCTCTATACTAAAACCCTTATCAATATAAGGGTATTTCGACCTTATTTTCTTTTCATGCAAAGGAAGTAAGGTTTTGCAACTCGCATGAATCAAATAGCCATTTTTTGGTTTAATTCTCTCTATATATTCCCCTGCACTCTCCCAGTTTAAATGCTTTTTCGACTCAAACCATGGTGTATAAGCCGCATCAATAAAAAGATGGTCTATCGTTTGGCTTTGCAAATAAGCAAGTGACTCCAAAGGGATGCTCGCACAATCCGTCAAATACGCTACAACACCTTTACATGTAAAGATAACATAGCCATGTGTCAGCTTAGAATGAAGCAGAGGAACAGCAACAATTTTAATACCTGCAATTTCAATAGACTCAAACGGTTGAAGAACATGATACTCCATGGAATCTTTATGGATAAAAAGATCGCCAAACCCTTGGATGTCATCGGGAATATAACACGTAATCGTATCGACTGATTTGCGAAGGCGAATGAGACCTAAACAGTGGTCAGCATGAAAGTGGGTAAGAAAAACTGCCCTGATACGTGTCGTATTGAACTTCTCACTCAAAAGATCATCCCCTGCATCAAAGAGGATGACACTCCCATCATCCAGTTCCAAGTAAGCACTGGTGGAGCGATTGTTTATTCCATTTAGTCTTGCCTCTTCACAAATCGCACAATGACACTGGTGCAGAGGAATACCACCCGTGTCTGCTGTTCCTAAAAACTCAAATTTCAAGCAGACTTCCTATGCGTTTTTCTTTTTTTCTTCCAACATTTGGTTCAGTAAACCAAACAGTTTTTTGGAAGAATCTTCTGCCTTAGCAAAATGGTTAATGACGACATTAATATCGTTTAAACAGGTACCCCCTTTCACACATTTAATCGCTTGATTAATCTCACTGTGGACAACTTTATGAGGCTCTTCCAAAGCTTTAAACGCTGTTGTTGCACTAAAATTCTCTTTGCCAACACCTGCGTACCATTTACCCAAACGACAATTGGTATGATCACTTAGTTCTTTATGCTCTTGATCAAAAACGGAGCCGTATCCTGAAACCTTAAAGAGAACGTGGTCGAGTTTAGCAAGTGCGGTAAAAACTTCAAAGCTAATATGTTGAGAGTCATTTTGAATGATTGAAGCACTGTTTTGTAAAGCATCAAATTCAATTTTAAAGTTTTCAATATGTTGATTTGACTCTACAGCAACACCTTCAATCTCTTCATTTTGTTTGAACATCAAATTGGCATTTTGTTTGAGAACGTTGATGTTCATCTCCACTTCAGCAGTCGCTTTTTGAGTTCGCTCAGCAAGCTTACGCACTTCATCAGCAACAACGGCAAAACCTCGACCATGCTCACCTGCACGCGCTGCTTCAATGGCAGCATTGAGTGCTAGTAAATTGGTTTGATCTGAAATATCTTTAATAAGGTTTATAACACTCGCAATTTCATCGACACTGTGATGTAGATTTTCCGCCATGTTACGTGATTCTGATGAAGAGTGAGAAATCTGTGAAAGTGAGTCTAAAAGATTACTAGAAATAGCATTAAGATTTGAAATACTCTCTACCGTTGAACTACTGATCTGAACGATCTCTTTAGAAGCTTCAAGATTTTGCTCGATATCATGCTGAATCTCTTTGACACTGTTTCCACATCCTCCAAGCATACTGTTAATAAGCTCTGTTTTGAGGCGATTTTCACTCAATGTGACTTGTGTTTTTGACTCGGCGTGAAGTAGTGTTTCTAACTTGCTTTGTAAGCTAATGTTCTCTTCCTTAAGGCGTTCATTTTCCTGAGTAAGTCGCTCGTTACTTTCTTGCAATACTACTTTGCTATGTCCAAACATACATGTTCCTTTTCATCAAAAATTTAGCAGGAAGTATAACCTAAATATTTCCTAATACTCCTTATATTTCGTCAAAATAATGTGACATTTATTAAACATATTAATAAATGTGAACATTGGAAACGTTTATTTGGAGCATAGTAATTATGAAAGAACCAATGGTCTTCACCTTGCATGAGACCATTGGAAAATGCAGAGAGTTTATTTAAACTGGCTTAGTTTTTGGTTGAGATTTTCCGCCAATTTAGAGAGATGATCCGCAGCACTTGCAATTTCTTCAACACTATCAACAATTTTATTGGTATCTTTAGCAATTTTTGAAGAATCAGATCAATTTAAAAGCAACCAAACTCACTGCCATTACCATCATTCCAAGCACAATGCCTAAAATCGTTGTATGGGCATTTCCATACACTCTAGCAGAAGGTAACAGTTCATCAAACGAGATATACACCATAATGCCCGCTACAATGCCAAAGGTAATCCCAAGGGTTAGTTCTCCCATAATGGGAAGTAAAAGAAAAAATCCAACAAGTGCGCCTATAGGTTCTGCCAGCCCAGAAGTAAAGGCATACCAAAACGCACTCTTACGGTTTCCTGTCGCATGGTAGATGGGCAAAGAGACGGCCATCCCTTCTGGTATATTGTGAATGGCAATGGCAAGTGCTATGGTTAAACCAATTTGAACATTATCAAGTGCCGCAATGAATGTGGCAAAGCCCTCTGGAAAATTATGAATTCCAATCGCAAGGGCTGTAAAAATACCTGTACGTTTAAGTGCAGAATCTTTGAGTAATGTCTCTTGATAACCCTCTTTGAGAACACTCAGCTCTTTGTTGGATTTTGGCTCATGCGGATTGACATCATCGGGAATAAAATAATCAATCAGCGCACTAATGCCAATGCCTCCAAAGAAACAGACCAACGCTAAAGACTCCCCAATGATGGGACTCGCATAGATCGTAGTAAATGCTATTTTTGATTTATAAAGAATCTCAACAAACGAGACATAAACCATCACGCCTGCTGAAAACCCTAAACCAATTGATAAAAAAGTGTGGCTTTTGTTTTTGGAAAAAAAGGCGATAAGTGCGCCAAATCCCGTGCTAAGTCCCGCAAAAAGAGTAAGAAGAAAGGCAGGTATGAACTGCTCTAACGTGACATCGATCATACCTACACCTTTATTACTTCATCGATTTTTTAAGATCACTGATAAATTCAGTAATATCATCGTGCAAGTTTTGAAGGTCTTCTTCGTGCATAACTTCATCCGCCAAAATCTGCGACACGATATCGTAGGTAACGATGTCTTTATTGCGTGTAAGATCAACAATGCTTGAGTAAGTCGCAATCGCGCACTGCTCACCTTTGATGGAGTCATTTAAAATGGCAACGACATCAAAATCATTGGGAGCATCGTAACCACAGTTGCTCTGTTTGAGCCAATCTGCTGGATGGAGAAGTGGAGCACCGCCCAATTGGATGATACGATCGGCTATCATCGTGGCATGTCGCAATTCATCGGCTGCATGTTGAACAAGCTCAGCAATCGCCGCATCTTTCATCAATCCTTTAACGACTTTTGCTTCAATGAAATACTGATAGTACGCTAACCACTCATCGGCATACGCACGATTTAGTGTTGTAATGATCTCTTGAACCTCAATACCTTTAATAATAGAATTTCCGACTCTTGCCATGATTTACTCCTTTGATGGTAATGGAATAATCTTACATCATTAAAACTAAAATAGATATTAAATAATAATTTTTATTATTTAATGAAGCCTATCTTGGCTTTGTTGATTATACACTTCGCATCCATTTGGCTTATTGCATCGAGCAGTGACGTGTGAAAGGTGTCCATTCCTTTGCTTTTATCCGCTACTTCACCCGCAATAGACATAGTTAAAATACCAGCTATTGCACTTGCAAGGGAATTGTTTGAAGCACCTAAAAAACTACCAATGAGTGAGGTGCTCATGCACCCTGTTCCAGTCAGCTTAGTGAGAGCTACATTGCCATTTTCAAGGGCATACGTGCTCATGCCATCCGATACGATGTCAATTTTACCCGTAATCGCGATCACACAACCCAATTTCTTCGCTAGAGTAAAAGCGATTTTAGCGCCATCGCTCTCCTCTTCCAAGGAGTCAACCCCTGCACTTTTCGCTTCAAGCCCTGCAATGGTTTTGATCTCAGCCATATTGCCTCTGATAACGCTAAAAGAGATCGCCTCCATCAGCTTTTCAACACTTTGGCGGCGAAACGTTGTTGCACCCACACCAACGGGGTCAAGCACTACAGGAATGCCTTTGGCGTTTGCTGTCTTACCAGCTTTGAGCATCGAAGCAATGGTTCGCTCATTGGATGTTCCGATGTTAAGCACCAGCGCATTGCAAATGCTGACCATCTCTTCAACTTCGCTGATCTCATCTGCCATAATCGGGGAAGCACCAATGGCTAAAACAACATTGGCGCAGTCATTGACCGTGACATAATTGGTAATGTGATGGATTAAAGCGCGCTTGTTTTGTAAAGCTTCAAATACCTCTTTTAATTGCTCTTGCATGTCCATGATGTCATAACCTTTTTAGTGATGATAAAAATGATGCTCGTTGCAAGCATCGTTGGAAGGGTTGAGCCCAAAGGTAAATCAAGCGTTATGAACTGATAATAAAGCACCACACCCATAGCCCAAACAATGAGTGATCCTACATGTAAAGCTAAAGTAGGCTCAATCTGTACTTTTTTAAAGATAAAATAATCACTGAGCACAATCGCAAACAGTGGCCCAAAAACAGAACCTATCGCATACAGAAAATTCTCATACTGTTCTATAGGCGTAAACAGTGCGACCAAAAGACCAAGAACGGCCATCACAAGTGCAATCTTGCGCTCGCTCATTTGGGGGAAGATATTGGTAAAAGTGACACCTGCGGAGTAAGCATCTAGAAATGTCGTCGTAATGGTGGAGAGAAGTACGATGCCAAGAGCGGCAAAACCTAAATGCAATGCCATCATCATCGTTCCCACACTGGCGTCTTGTGCATAAAGTGCTATGGCTAGACCAATGGCATACATGAGTGAACTACCGATAAAATAGCCCGTAAAACTGCCGATAAGTCCACCTTTTTTACTCTTTGAAAAGCGTGTATAGTCCGAAATCAACGGCAACCACGAAAGCGGCATAATGATGCTAAGCTCTAAAGCAGCGCCAAAACTCATCTCATCAGTTGGCTTTACATGTAAAATGCTTCCCTCTTGAAACACAACGCCACACAACACCAGTGTCAGTGCAAAAAGAAGAACAACCGCTACAACATTGAGTTTTTGAAACCCCACTTTTCCAAGCCAAATCCAAAGCCCTATAAAAATGCCAATCGCAATCGCCCACGTATTAATGCTATCAAATCCAAACAAGCTAATGCCTAGCTCATTGGCAGCACGCCCACCTGAAATGATCATCACCGCTGTCCAGCCGATGAGTTGAAGTACATTGAGAAGTGAAAAAAGGTATGAGCCATAACGCCCAAATGAGATGCGCGTGGACATGATGGAGGGAAGCTTGCTTTTGGCTCCGATGTAACCGCCCAAAATCAAAATCAGACCGCCGATAAGATGTCCTAAAAGAATTGCTTTTAAGCCTTCACTAAATCCAAGTGGCGCTAAAAGACCACCTGTAAAAATCTCTGCCATCGAGACTGCCGCACCAAACCAGAGTGCGAACAATCCAAAACCACTTAAACTTGTTTTTTCTTCCATCATGACTCAATCCCTGCTTTTTTGTAAAGTGCGTAAAAATGGTGCACTGGCCCTACGCCATGGCCTAGTTTAAATCCATGCGTAATCGCTTCGGTGATATACGCTTTGGCTTCCTCAACTGCCGCCTTTACGCTTATTCCCTTTGCTAGGTTTGCAGCAATGGCAGATGAGAGCGTACAACCCGTACCATGCGTGTTAATCGTCTCTAAACGTTTGGAGTGTAAAAGATGAAACGCTTTGCCATCGTAAAGCACGTCGGTGGCATCATTTTCCAAATGCCCTCCTTTAACCAGCACATACTTACAACCCAATTTATGCAGATCAAGGGCAGCTTTTTGCATCAATTCAATCGTATCAATTTTATAGCCTACGATTACTTCTGCTTCGGGAAGATTGGGAGTGATAAGCGTAGCCATCGGCAAAAGAATTTCGATAAGCGCCTTTTTGGCTTCGGGTTGTAAAAGGTCATACCCACTTTTAGAGATCATCACAGGGTCAATGACAAGAGGTGGTAAAGAGTATTTTTTAAGCGTCGAAGCGATAATTTCTATCGTTTCAGGACGAGAAACCATACCAATTTTTACAGCATCCACACGAATGTCGTCAAAAATCGCTTCGATTTGATGTTCTATCACAGAGGGATTAATGTCTTGTACATCAAAAACACCTTGGGTATTTTGCGCCGTAATCGCGGTGATAACGCTCATGCCATACGTTCCATTGGCACTAAAGGCTTTAAGATCGGCTTGGATGCCCGCTCCGCCACAGCTGTCTGAGCCTGCTATGGTTAAACAATGTTTCATGCTTTTTCCTCGAAAAATAGGTTGAATTGCGTTTACATGTAACGCTTACATGTAAAAATGATGAAGATCGTGGGAGGGCTTAAATGAGGAGGTGTGTTGGTTTGATTGAGCTTTCCTACGCTGGCATTACCCAGATCAGGTGCATATCAAGCACATACGCTTGGTATAAGGATCAAAGAATCACCATTCTTTATCTCAGCTGGTTTACCAGCCCTCCTAGCACGAACTATTAAGGACAATTGTACTCTGATTTATTGGTTTTTTCAAGTACCCAAAGAGGTCGTTTTAAAACCCCACTATGCCTTTGTATTCTTCCAACAATTTTGGCTTACTAAAGTAATACCCTTGCGAATAATCAACACCAAGTTCTTTTAGAATGTTAAAGATTGCTTCATTTTCAACAAACTCAGCAACCGTTTTGATGTCATGTTCATTGGCAAAACTAACAATCGTTTTAACAATAGATATCGAATAATCATCGGTTGCGATATTTTTGACCAAGCTTCCGTCAATCTTGATAATATCGGGTTCATAATCAAGCAGTCTCTCAAAATTAGAATATCCACTGCCGAAATCATCAATGGCAATCGAAACACCGCATGCTTTAACCTCTTTAATAAACTCTTTGATTGTTTCAAACTCTTTGACATTCGCATCTTCTAAAAGCTCAAACGTGATTCTATGCGTATGCTCTTTATGCAAGTCCAAAAGATTGATGATCTTTTGACGTGTGACTTGCTCTTCAATATCCACAGCAGAAAGGTTGATCGTAATTCCAGCTTCCGTTTCATAGAGTGCTTGAAATGAATTATTTAGAACTTGTTGGGTTATTTGAGTGTAGTAACGCCCTTTTTTCGATATTTCCAAGAAGTCGGAGGGAAACCACAAATTATGGTTATCATCTACCAGTCTTACCAATGATTCAAATTTAGCAATTTTGCGTGTTTTATTGTCAATAATGGGCTGAAAATAAGAGATAATTCCTGAAGAACTCAGTGCTTTTTTAACCGCAACAATGATCCCCATATTAACCTGTGCTTGAGCTTGCATCTCTAAAATTAAGTCTGTTGCAACTATAAAATTAATCTTAGCGCGTTCTGCTTTTTTGATGCCAAAATGAGCACTTTGGTAAGGCTCTTTGCCACCATACGCTAAACTAGCCAATAACGAAGCACTGTACTCAATCTCATTAAGATGAATGGTCGATGCTTCAATGGTTTTTAAAAGCTCTTTAATTTTTTGACCCAACATATCAACACTCAGTGGGCATTTGTTCTTATCGATCGCTAAAGCATACTCTCCAAAACCCAACGTATAAATTTTTCCAAAAGGACACTCTTTGGTAATGCCTTCTAAAAGCTTCTCGCCTAAAATGTGCTCTAAAAGATCAACCAAATCGTTGCTGTAAAAATCTTCCACCGTTGAAAAATCTTCGATTTTCAAAAGAACAACAACCGCCTCTGGAGTACTGTTAATATAGTCAAAAAGTTGCTTTTTGGGGTTCATTACTTCTGTAATGTCATTGTAAAGCGCTATGTACTCAACTACTTCACCTTGAGGATTGAAAATAGGTTTAATCGCTGTTTTGATGTAATAACTGCTCCCATTTTTACAACGGTTTTTAATAATTCCTTGCCACATTTCACCACTGCTTATAGTTTCCCAAAGCTCTTTGAAAAGTTGTTGTGGCGTATCTTTGTGGCTAACGATGCTATGTTTCTCACCAATGACTTCATCGCGCGAAAATCCAGAAATCGTACAAAAAGCATCATTGACATAGGTAATAACACCCTCTTTATCTGTTTTGGAGACAATGGCGCTTTTATCGGTTATTTCAACATACTGTGTTAGAAGTGTTTGCAACTTGTCGTGTTCGGATCTTAGATGAATCTTCTCAATGACTCTTCCTAAAACTTCCATAAATTGCCCTATTTCGACAGGTTTAAGAAGATACCCCTCAACACCTAAGCGAATACTCTCAATAAAATACTCCGCTTCATTATACGCAGAGAGAATCAAAATAGGTGTTTGTGGACTCATTTTTCGAATGCGTTCTGCCATCTCAAGGCCATTCAATATTGGCATATTTATATCGGTAATAATTAAGTCAACATGGTTCTGTTTAAACTTTTCCAATCCATCTTCACCATCAACAGCTTCGATGACATGTCCAAAAAATTCTTCAAAAATCAACATCGAACCTGCACGGGCACCAACATTGTCTTCAACGTATAATAGTGTTAAATTACGGGCATCAACAATACATTTTTTAAAGACTGACTCCATCATTATCCCTTTTGTATTACTCAAGAATTCAACGCGGTAATAGTATCGTAAAAACAGCCCCTTGGGAACTGTTCGATGCTCTCAAACTTCCACCACAGTGCTCTTCTATAATTTTTTGACTCATATAAAGTCCCAATCCTGTACCATCTTTTTGCACCTTCGTACTAAAATAAGGATCAAAAATACGCTCAATAATCTCATGCGGAATGCCTCCCCCATTATCACTGACTTCTAAAATCAGATTACTATCCTGCTTAGAAGTCGCTATTTTGATCCACGGATTTTCTATTCTGTTTTCCATTAAACTATCTTCAGCATTTTTAACCAAATTGAGCAAAACCTGCATAAGTTCATTAGAATAAGTCATTAAAGGCTCATTAGATTGAAAATCCATGCTAAGCGTAATTTTTTTATTCTCCAAGGTCACATGAATAATGCCTAAAACTTTTTCAATGACCTCTTCTAGCGTAACCTCTTTTTTCTCTTTACTCGTTTTAAAAAACTGCCTAAAATCATCAATCGTTTGGCTTAGATACTGTGCATAACAATTAACATCGCTCAATTTTTCACTAAACAGTGTTTCGTCATATTTTTTCAATGTCAACTTTAAATTCAACCCTTGCACGGTTGAACTAATGGCACTTAAAGGCTGTCTCCATTGATGGGCAATCATATTGATCATTTCACCCATAGAGGCCAAACGTGATTGATGAATCAGTTGTTGGTCTTTTTGTCTGTTCTTTTCAACCTCATCGGAAATGCGATCTTCTAAGGTAAGATTGAGCTCTTCGAGGGCTTTTTGTACCTCTATTTTCTCTTTTTCTCTCTTATTGTCCAGTTGAATGACAATCACCATAATAAGGAAAATGAAGAATAAAAAAGGCACTAAAGTTCTGAGAAAAACTTCAAGTCCTACAAGGGATGAAACTACTTTTTGGTAATGTTCTTTGGAGAAATCAAGAGCTAAAATGGCTACATGTCCATCTCTTTGAACCATAGGATATAAAAAAGTCGCCCATAATGCATCCACGCTATCTTGATAAATAACTTTAGGTTCGTGAAAACGTATGACTTCCGCCCAGGATGAGTTTTCAGGTTCAAATAGCTCTTCAAATTGGAACTTATCACTCTTCTCTTTGCCACCATCAAGGAGAACTCGAAAAAGAATGGAATTTTCATTGGGTTTATCGACAATAAAGATATTTTTAATTCTTTGCGTTTGAAAGGTGGCGAGGAAATACTCCAAAGTATCTTTAAACCCACGATCTTCCAATAAAGCCTGATGAAGATTCATGGAGCTATTGGAATTTAAAATATACTGCGAAATATTACGTGATATCTCTTCAACCTCTTCCACACCCGTGCGTTCAAAACTCGTGACGATATTTTCTTTGGTCTGTGTAAAGAAAAGGTAGAGCAAGAGTGTTGTTACAAAAAGAACCATCGTAACAAAAATAAACAGACGTGAGAACGTTATTTTACTGAACATAGCGTACCAACTCTTCAGGTAAGAAAATTTCAAAACGATCACATCGCTCTTTGTCAAAACGCAATTGTGGTCGACCTTTACGCCAGTAAAAAGAGCCTATGACATATTCATCTTTTTGAAAAATTTCATAGTCTGTCGAAAAGCGAGGAAGTGATTTACAGGGTTGTGGTAACGTTTCAAAGTTACTTCCATAGACGATATCCGCATGGCTACATTGCCCCGCAAGGTTGGTAAAGGTACTTCCCTGTAAAGAGATAGAAGGGTTATGTTCGTAAACAACAACAGGCACATTTTTTATAGAGATAAGTTTGAGTACTTTCACAATCAATTCTTGTTCGGGAGTCTGCGCAAAAGCAAAGGACAAAAGCATTCCCCATACAAAAAACTGTTTTAAAAGAGCCATTCGAACCCTAACATGACAATGCGTTCTTGAACAGGAATACTTAAAGTTTCCATAGATGACATTGTTGAAAAATCAAACCGTGTCATATATTGTTTTTCACCTTTATTCAAAAGATTTTGTCCTTTGAGACTGATGATTAAATGATCGCTAACGTTATAGCGTACACCAAGCGTTAAATCGTAGCCTGTATCATTGTAGTATTCGCTACGTGTCACAAACATCTCTTCAAAAAAGTCGAACTTACGGTAACGGTTTTGGTTTCGTAACACCACTTGATGATTTCTAAACTCTTTGAGATACCCTGCATGATCGATCTCTTTATAGCGATACGCCAGTGAAATTTTATTCATGGCTTCATAATTGTACGTATACTGAAGGTAAGAGCTAAAATGTGTTGTGATCCCCTTGGCAGTATCTACGCGTAAATCAGCATTGACAAAAGGAGCATCTTGCATCCAAGCGTAGCTTATAAAAAATTCATAAAGCGATGGGCCTTCTTCGTATTTAAACTCTTGGGCAATAGAATCAAGTGTCATCTTTTCAGGATAAGCCGATTTCATGTAAAAGGAACCTATCAAATAAGGCTCTATATAACTCTCAGTATGAAACACAAAGCTTTTAGAAGTCCAGTGATCATTGGTATAGGTAATGCCAGCACGAAGCATCTGCACATCTTCACTATCATAGCCGCTATTATTATTGACGTGGCTATTTTGTACGCCCAGAGTGCCTACTAACGTGTCTGTAAAAGCATAACTATCTTCTACAAAAAGAGAACCTACCGATTGACGTGTAAGACCACTTTTAGGAATATCACTTCCATTCATCTGAACTGAGTCGAAATTGATTATTTTATCGCGATACTTCGCTCCAGTGATAAGATGATGATCACCTATTTGGGTAGCGTATTTGAGCTCAGTAGAAAGTGCAGAGCTATGACTTTTATTTTCAATACTACGAATTGGTGTACCTTTATAGGAAAACAATGGGGTGTCTTCATACAAGGTATGATCTTTTAAGCCATCATACGCAATCGAAAATTTGAGATCGTCAAACGTTTTAGAGTAACCCAGATGTGCATCTTCTGAAGTAATTTTAGAGGTATCCAAACTAGCGTCCATACTAGGCCCTAGCCAACCGCCTTTATTGGTTTTTGAGGCATTGATAAGAATACTTTGTGTCTCGTCTTTGATGCTTGTAAACACATTGTAACGCTTTACATCACGGTTAAGATCATCTTTGCTTGTCTCGTACTCTTTGCGTATATCATTGGATGCAGAGATACGTGTTATGTAGTCTATTTCGTTTTCTTTTCCAATATACTGGACATTTTGGGTTGAACCACCACGACTGGTGACCATGCTTTGAAAGCTACCTCGACCGTCTCTATCTGCTTTTTTGGAAAAAATACGAATGAGTACGGAAGTTGGCTCACTCGAATAGGCAAAAGAGGTGGAAAGATTATACACTTCAATATGATCGGCAAACCCTAAGTCTAAGTCACCTAGAATCACCATACCACTACCATACATTGCAGTGGTAATCTCTTGGTCATCAATAAAAATGCGTATTAAACTGGAAGAAAAAGGAACAGGCCCAAAGGTAAGGGGATCGGGTAAACCATAACGGCTGGTACGATAACCGTCCATTGTGTATTTTAAAATATCACTGAGGTTTCGCACTTGCATCATAGCTAGGTCATTGCAAGTATAAATCGTAGAAAAACCACTGTTTTCTAACTTGGTTTTTTCGGAGAGATCGCTTTTCTTTTCGATTGTATTTAAAAGCCCTTCAATCGAACTATCGCAAAAGGCATTGATGCTTAAACTCAGCACACCAGAAAAAGCAAACAGCCATCTTCGCATCCAATCTCCACATAAATCTATTTTTTAGCTAATAATCTTATCATATTAACAATTAGTTAATAATTAGCTGATATTTTGTAACATCTAAAGAGATTGCGTAGGGCTTTAAAACTTACACGTTCATTATGGCATTTTTGCTATAGTTTTTCTTCATTCTTCTTATCAAAACGGTTGAAAATAAACATCAAAAATTGAATCAACGTCATAATCACAATACCTTCCATCAAAGCAGCCACAATAAACGAAGCATACTCCTCATTTCCAATCGCACCATTTTTGACAGCAATTGTTGCAATAGCAACCAAGAAAGTAAGGGGCATCGAGTCACCAAGACTAAATAATATTGTACTTCGCAATCCCAAATAGCTGTAATATGCTGCAAATGAGCTTGCCATACGCGCACCCACCATGGCTATCACAATCCAGAGTGCATGGGTTAAAATATGCGTGGTAAAGACAAGATTAAGATCGAGGGTTGTTCCAACAAAGATAAAAAAGAGAGGAACTAAAAAGCCAAAGCCAAACATCGAGAGTTGATGTGGAAGCTCTTTTTTATGGGCAAAAAAGTTAGAGATAAAAATACCTGCGATGAAAGCGCCCAAAACCATATCAATTTCAAGCCATTGCATCGTTGCAATCAACACAAAAAAGAGTGCCATACTAAAGCGTAAACTTTGATGCATCGTATCGTTATTGGGCATGATGATACGTTTTAGATTTGGATACCACCAAAAGATAATTTTGAGTAAGCGATAAAGGAAATAGGATGAAAAAAGAACGGCAATAAGAATTAAAATACTTTTGAAAAAATACCAGCCAAGCCCATGCGTAATCGCACCATCAAAAATAACAAGAGCCCCAATACTAATCAATTCTCCAATAACACCAATAATTAGCGAAAGCTCCAACCATTTGTGGCTTCGTCCATGCTGGTTAATGAGCGCCATAATCATGCCGAGTGAAACGATAGGAATCGCTACGATATACACAGGTGAAAGTCCAAAGACAATATAAAGAATAATGGAGATACTGTACAAACAGATAAAATACAAAATAGCTTTTTTTAAAAAACGATCACGATAGTGCAAAAACCGCTGTATGTCAATCTCAAGGCCAGCAAGGAACATCAAGTAGAAAAACCCTATTTTAGCGAGACTGCGAAAGACATCATTGTCTACATGTAAAAGACCTATCCAAACTGCAAAAGAGCCTAGTAAAATTTCAACAACAGGGGTAGGAATACGAAAAAGACGAGAAATAATAGGAGAAAGTACCATCAAAAGCACAACATGCGCTAAAAAAATCAGATTTTCCAAAAACATCCTTATTTTAGGCTTTGTGGACAAAAGGTACAGCGATAAGCCGGGTTCTGTCGTGGGTGATTATTTATCTACGATCTATCTTACGGTAGACCTCTAGCGAAGGGTTTATCGTGTGTGAGACCAAAACCATCCCTTCTTGCTGCAGGTTGGGTTTACATAGCTGCCTTAATTACTTAAAGCACTGGTGGGCTCTTACCCCACCGTTTCACCTTTTCCTAGAAAAATTCTAGGTAGTTTACTCTCTGTTGCACTAATCCCTTAGGTTACCCTAGCCGTCCGTTAGACGGAACCATGTCTCACATGCAGCCCGGACTTTCCTCTTAAGAGAAACTCTCAAGCAATCACCTACTGTACCTTTTGAAGCGTGGATTATAGCGTATCTTTTATTAGCTCTTCTATAATTACGGTCGCATACGAGCCTTTAGGCAATGAAAAGTGCATTTCAAACCAAGCCTCTTCTTCTTTATAAACGCCCTCAACATCCTCTGCAAAGCTCCACGCAAAACGTCTGCTTCCATTAAGTTTGTCTAAGAAAGGTTCACACTCTTCAAAAATTTGCTTTTCAATCACACCAGCTTCATACTCTGCTCGAATGTTTTTGTCACCCAGTAACCAACCTGCTATAGTAATGCCATGCTCTAAAAAACGCGGTAACTCTTCTTCTACATTTTCACACACAAACGCTTTCCCAGCAGGGTAATGATGTAAAACATCGCCATGCATCAACTTGAAAAATTGTGGCTGTTTTTTAAGGCTATCGACCATCTCTTTAGGTAAATTCGTTGCACGTGTTGCATCCGCTAAGTTAAATTCTTCGATCAAACGACTTAGCTCAATGCGCTTGGAAAGCCAGTTGTTAAAGAGATAACTTTGATAAGCATTGATAAAAAATTCTTTCATCTTATGGTTGCGCTCTTGACGTTTTCCTTCTAAGATTGCTTTACCTTTAACATAGTTATCGCCATCTATACCAAAACGCTGATACCCAAAGAAGTTAGGGAAACCCTCTTTGCTGATCTTTTTGAGTCCATCTTGAAGTTTTCGCGCATCGATTGGGTTGACTTTTTTAAGGCGCACAAAAAAGCGATTGCCTTTGAGATGCCCTGTACGGATTTTATTGTTATGGTAGGTAGTATCGAGTATTTTGATCTTATCGTGTGTAAAATTGGCGAGTTTTGTCTCGAAATTTTTGTGCAGTGAAATGTACTGTGTGGTCATGCCATCTTTGTCTTTGAGTCCTGCATACCCAAAGTCACGGACTTTACACCCTGTCACTTCACTAAGGTACTGCAACATATCCCATGTTGTCATATCTTTTTTTCTTACATGTAAAACCAGATGCTCACCCTCACCACTGAAAGGGTAAAGAGGAATTTCACTGACCACGAAGTCACTGCTGTTTTTGGTAAACATCGCACTAATGGGCGAATGGGTGAGAAAAAATTGTCTAATCATACATATCCTTGAAATGGTTAAAAATGGTGTTCTTTACAACGACAGGCATAGCGTTTACGCACTACTTTGCCAATAATAGTCATTTTTGTACGTGACTGTTTGGCTATGCGCTCTATTAGCTTTTTTTTACGTGCATCAAAAGTGAAAAGCATCTCATACTCTTCGCCGCTGCACAGCGTTCGTTTGGGCATTGTGTGCTTTACATGTAAACCCAAATTTCCACTGGCTTTGAGAAGCCTTGAGAGGTCTTTGGAGAGTCCATCGGAGATATCCATACCCGCATTTAAATGCTTGGCAGCTTTATAGATAAACTTCGCTTTTAAATCAGGTTTCATAAAACGTGACGCTTTGCCAATATGACCACCGCGTAAAAGTTTTGTCAGCTCTTTATAGGAGTTACCAAGCGCTCCTGTGAATGCTACGAAATCACCCACTTTTGCATTTTTACGGTAAAGCGCTTTGCCTTGAAGTTCAGAGATGACACTGATGGAGATCATCAGCTTTTTCCCAGCAGTGGTATCGCCTCCGATAATCTCTATGCCATAAGCCTTAGCAACGTTTTGGAAGCCTTGAGCAAGCTCATTCAGCTCCGCGTAACTAAACTGTTTGGGAATCACCACTCCAATCATTGCCCATTTGGGCTTGGCATTCATTGCAATGGCATCGGAGAAGTTAACCAACATGCTTTTTTCAGCGATTTGAGGCAAGCTCATCCACGCTCTTTTAAAGTGAATATCCTCACAAAAAAGGTCTTTTGAATAAACCTGTTTACCGATAACAGCCCCATCATCGCCAATCATTTGGCTCGAAAAGTTGGAGATAAAAAATGCCTCTTTTGACATGTTGCCTCTCACATTAGAGTTCTTGCAGAACTTTTAATACGCTTTCAAAGCAAAGCTTTGAAAACTACGTTAACACTTGGTTTTCTTTGGCAGAATGCCCACGCACCTTTAGTGCTTTAAACTTTCTTATTGTAGGATGTTGTGCATTAAGAAGCCATTAGGCAAGATCCTCACAAAAAAGAAACAACACCCTCACAAACGCAAACAACTGCTATAGTTAACTTTTGTGTAACAGAATCTTACAAGTAATCTTGCGATAGAATAAATTAATTACCTAAAAGGAGTCCTCAAATATGGAGTGTAAGCTCGAGCTGAGCGTCTTTCGCTTTGACGCTAAAACGGATTTTTTACCTTATTATAAAAAACATTTTATCACGATCGATCGTAGCCTTAGTGTTAACGATCTTTTTGCCCTTATTCAATCTGAAGATTGCAGTTTTGATTACCCAAAAGGCAAATTAGCTGCCTTGAAAATCAATGGCAAAGCGCTTTTTAGCGATGCAAGTATCGATGGCATAATTACCTCTTTTGGAAAATCACTCACATTAGAGCCTCTCAACACCAAGCATGTTACCAAAGATATGATCATCAATACCGATGATTTTTACAAAAGTTTTGCATTGATCGAAACGTTGGTTGATATTAAGGACAAAGCACTTTTTGAGCAGTATATTATCTACCATTACGCATCAAGCGTTCTTGATTTGATCGAAGGCTTCCAAGGCGACGCGCTCTTTGCGTTTGCCTATGATATGATGCAGAAACACCCTGAACGTAAACGTGAAATTTTAGAAATTGTTGCCAATGAACACACTGGCGTATTTTTACATGTAAGACTGTGTAAGAAAATTTACCCTTGTGGTGCAGATGTTGAGAAGAAGATCACCGAGCTTAAAAACGAAGTGATGAAACTCAGACCATTTGCTAACCCACTTGTTGAAAAATTTTCGCATTACATCGATCTTTTGTAAGGATAAAGCCATGAAAAACTATTTTCTTTTTGATACCCTAATCCAACGTGAAAAAACGGCCCCAATGATTTTGGCGGCACGAAAACTCATCGAACTTTTAAACATTGACGCACCCTCTTTCAAAGGGGCAAAAAATGATCTTGGAAGTGAGTTTATGGGGCTAGACCGTCTCAAATTTTTAGAGCATTATGCCTATAACCTTACGTTAGCAGCCGATGAGAAACGCGATATTCTCTGTTTTGAGCAAAGTTCTTTGATCTCGCATGCGCATACTAAAGATATTCTTTTAAACGATGCTAACCTTAAATTTGAAATCGCTGAGCGTTTGCAAAAGCATAATGTATCGCTTAATTTAGACGTCAATGTTGTCTCTTTAGAACAACTGCTTCTTGAAGAAGTGGGCGCTGAAAAACTGGCAAGTTTGCTTAAAAATCCATTTGGAAACTTTCAAACAGCTCGTTTCTTAGGCTCTAACGCATGCAGGGCTAAAAAATACCGTAAAGAAGATCTCTTAATCCAACTTCTTGACCTTATCAAACTAAAACAGATCAAACACGAAAGCACTTATGAGAGTGATGGTTTTGAAGTTTTTGACGCTTCACCACTCCTTGCTAAAAAACTAGGTTCAAAAGCAATGCTTGATATGTTTGACAATGCCGCTGATTTTGTACTGGTAAGTGATGCACGAAGCTTTATCATGTTTGATTTTTACCAAAAAGAGCTTGAAAAAGTTTCAGGACGCGATATTGGGCTGAGCGTTTTAAGCCTTGCAGAACTGCTACTGCTTGCTTTTGGTGAAACCAATAAAAAAGCCATTGGTTTGGATCAACACAAAGTAGCCATAACTCTTATCTAACCTTCATTCTAAGGAGCAGCTCGTCTCTGCTCCTTAAAAAAATATAAATAGGACTTATTTTATCTCTTTCTTAAGAGACATTTGTGTGAGACTTTAATATCATTTCACAACTTAATATTAAAAAGGAGTTTTACAATGCCAAAAATCAATCGTTATGTTGATATTGACACCGTTGAGAGAGAAGCACGAAAAGATTATATCGATAGACACTCTCCATTTATCGCCTGTGACGCGACTGCAAAACAAAATGCACCCTTTAAAGTGACTGTCAAAGTTGGCAATGCCTATACTCATCCCGATGATTTTGACCACTACATCGCAAACGTTCAACTTTACAATGCAGATGTTCTTTTAGCACGCGCTGATTTTGTCTCTGGAACCCTTGGGGGACAAGACAAAAAAGGACAAGCAGAAGTAACGTTTACCATCGTTCCAACGGGTAAAAAACTAAACCTCGTTGCTCAAAGCTACTGTACAAAACACGGTGTTTGGGAAAGCGATCCTGTTGAAGTAACTGTCGAAGAATAATATAAAGAAGAGTGCCTTATTAGGCACCCTTTAAAAAACTTCCCAATGGAGTTTCTAACTTTTCAATTTTATGAGATGTTAGAAACTTCTCCTCTTTTTTACTGATTTTTTCTTTATCATTCACTAAGTATCCGCCATTAAGCCCCAATGTGACTTCATTCGCAACCATACGATACGTATCACGATCAAAATCAATCCCTAAAAACAGATACTCTTTGTCATTTTTAAACGTTTTCAAGAATGGAGGAAGTGCGTAACCACCCATCGCTTCCGTGAGCCAATCCACAAAATCTGCATCACTGATAATAAAGCTTTTTTCAGGAACCGTGCACCCTAAAGGCTTAAAGAGAATGGGCAACATCGGACTTAATAACTCTTTTTCCACACGATGGTACTCTTTGGTTACAGAAGTGTACATGTAAACCAAAAAACGATCATATCCCGCCATAATACGGCTCACCCCTGTAATCAAAAAATGATCAACCTCTGCGTAAAGTTTCAGAAGTGAATCATCCAAATTGAGATCAACTACATAGTGTGGCATCAAGGTTTTGAGCCATGTATAAACTTCTGGCATGGGGTAAGGCTTGTGTGTAAAGATATGGTTTGTCATCTGCTCAATGAACGGTCTTCCTTTACGTTGCTCCAAACTCATAGCCGCACGGGAATACTCATACATCAAACGAGGTGACATCGCACGACCACCGTTGAGGCTTAAGATCATTGAGTCGCTATCAAAGGGGATTTGATCTCCATCTGCTGTTTTAGTCTCTTTAAAGACACCCATCCCAAGAAAGGGAATTAAACTGCCCTCTTTAATTTGTGCTTCTAATTCACTCTTCTTCACTTAATATCCTTCGTTGACACATCAATTTTTGATTAAAGGCTGGAAGCAGTAGTAACATTTCATCGGCACTTATGCCATCTTCACTGCCCATTAGAACGATGCGTTCAACCGTATTTTCAAGTTCGCGCACATTTCCAGGCCATGTGTACTGGCAGAGTATCTCCATCGCTTCATCGGTGATGACGATACGTTTTTTGTGGTTGCTCATCGATTTTTGCAAAAAGAAATTCACCAAAAGAGCAATGTCATCGCCACGCTCACGAAGCGGTGGCAGATCAATGGGTATAACATTAAGTCGGTAGTACAAATCTTCTCTAAAGCTACCATTTTTAACCATCTCTTCAAGGTTTCGATTGGTCGCGGCAACAAGGCGTACATTGACTTTAACGGTTTTAGAGCCACCCACACGTTCAAACTCTCGCTCTTGTAAAACACGTAAAAGTTTCACTTGTGCAGAGGCTGAAATATCGCCGATTTCATCCAAAAAGAGTGTACCGCCATCTGCAAGTTCAAAACGCCCTTTACGTGCCTCTTTAGCGTCCGTAAACGCTCCTTTTTCATGCCCAAATAACTCACTCTCAATGAGTGTATCGGTAATGGCGGCACAGTTAAGTTTGATAAATGGCTCTTCACGACGTTTAGAGCGCTTATGAATCGCTGCAGCTACAAGTTCTTTTCCCGTACCCGTTTCGCCCCGTACCAAAACCGTCACATTGCTCTCAGCGATACGCTCAACAACATGGTAAACACTCTTCATTTTTGGGCTCTCACCAATGATATCGCCAAAATTGTGCACTTTTGAGTCCCACTCCATTTTATAGTAAAGTTTGAGCTCTTTAAGGCGCTCTTTTTCTTTGAGATTGATGTCATGCGACCTGATTGACTGCGCAAAAATAGAGCTTAAAATAGTCAAAACACGAATCGTACTTTCAAAATCAATCGCTGTTGTTTTCGTAATGCTCGCACCCAAAACACCAATAACCTCTTGATCGACCAGCATAGGAACGGCTATGTATGAGATAGCGTTTTGATCGCGATTGCCTGATTTGTTTAAAAACATCATATCGTTATGTAAATTTTCAATGACAACAGGCTCTTTACTTTGTGCAGCAAACCCTGTTGCGCCCTCACCTAGTTTATACGTTGCAAGCTCTTTTTGATGCTTACTAAAATCAATACAGGCGTAAACAGTTAAAAGATTTTCATCATTCAGTGTATGAATAACGCATTTTTCTAAATGCAATCTCGTTTTTAAAATAAATAACGCTTTTTCAAGCGATGCTACTAAATTCTGAGAATTTGAAACAACCATGGCTGTTTCATAGAGTGTCATCAGTTCTCTGGTCGTGAGGCAATCCCCACATTTGGCATCAAACGCAACCATTTGCACTCCTTTAACTGTTTAAAATATTATATAGAAAGATGGACAATTAATGTTCATCTTTTATGTTTATATTTTAATCAAATCAATCGGAGAGTTTTTTACAAACCTCTTCTTTAGGAAGTTTTTTTGGACCTGGTTGAATCCACCATGTCTCACCATTGCTAAGCTCCACTTCGCCACCCCATTTCTCTTCACTCTCAAATTCGATTTTTGTGATCATCTCTTCCATATCTTTTTTTGCAATATAAAAGCAGATTTCTCCGCCCTCTTCTCTTAGCATTACTTTTGCCATTGACTTTCCCTTATGTTAAAATTTTCTTGAGCCACTTCGTCAAACCACTCTCTTCGTACTGAACTTTAAAGAACCCTTTTTGAAGCTCTTTAATGAGAACATGACGATCACCCTCTTTACATGTAAAGGCAAAATCCTCCCTAAAATGTGCCCCTCTACTCTCTTTGCGCTGCATGGCTGAGAGTATAACGGCTTCGCTGAGCTCCAACGCGTTACGAAGTTCTAAAATCGAAATCAACTCAACGTTATTGTGTTTCCCTTTGTCAATACAATGCAGTGTATTAGACTCTAAACGCAAGTATTTCATATAGTCAAATGCCTCTTGAAGGCTTACTTCATTGCGAAAAATCCCCGCTTTATCAAACATTATTTTTCCCACAGAGATGCGCATCGCATTGAAGTTTTTGGAACAATCTCCATCAAAAATGCGTTGCACCAAATCCATATTTTTAATCACAACGTTGTAATCAATCGGTAAAAACCCCTTATTGAATGCGTACTCACGCGCTTTTTTACCTGCAAGTTCTCCAAAAACAGCACCTTCTAAAAGCGAATTTCCACCCAAACGGTTCGCGCCATGAACACCAAGTGCTGCACTCTCCCCACAAATGAAGAGTCCTTTGAGTTCACTTGATGTCATCGATGAAGCGATGCCTCCCATACTGTAGTGTGCCACAGGTTTGATCTCTAAAAGCTCATCTGATAGATCAACACCCACTTGATTGTAAGCATTTTTATACAAAGAAGGAATACGTGTCTCTAAAATCTCTTTGGAGATATGACGCATGTCAAGATAGACTTTTTTACCTGCCCTCATCTGCTCAAAAATGGCGCGTGCAAGCACATCACGAGTGCCTAACTCATTGACAAAACGTTCCCCATCAGAGTTTACAAGATGTCCACCCTCCCCACGCGCCGCTTCTGAGACTAAGTAACTGGTCTTGGCAAATCCTGTTGGGTGAAACTGTACAAACTCCATGTCTTTAAGACTCATACCCGCTCTTAATGCCACGCTTAAAAGATCACCCGTACAGTCTTGCGCGTTGGTGCTAAACCCTCTGTAAATGCCTGCATACCCACCGCCGGCAAAGACAACTGCTTTGGCAGGGTAAACGGTCACGGTTGAGTCTAGTTTTTTAAGCGCAACCACACCGCTGATGTACTCTTCTATTTTGGTGATATCCATGACAAAATGGTTGACTAAAAAATCCACTCCAACCAGTTTTGCTTTTTTAATGAGTGCCTGCGTGATGGCAGAACCCGTGCTATCGCCCACAAAACAGGTACGTTTAGAACTTCCACCACCAAAACTTCGTTGCAAAATATCGCCATTTTCATCTCGATCAAACACCACACCATACGCTTCTAATTTTTTAATAATCAGAGGTGCTTGGTGACAAAGATAACTAATCGCTTTTTTATCCCCAAGATCTTTGGAGCTTTTCATCGTGTCATCACAGTGTTTTTGAATCTCGACTTCATTTTTTTCATCTAAAACAGCGTTGATTCCACCACTGGCAACTGCACTGTTGGACTTAAAAATGTTGCTTTTTGTGATGATCGCAACACTGTTGGTTTCACTCTTGGCTTCGATCGCTGCCATAAGCCCTGCGATGCCTGAACCTATTACGACTACGTCATATGTCATGTTATCGCTCCACCTTATAAAGAAGATTGTATTTGGCACTGTTGGTGGCATTTATCGTCGCAATGCCTAGATTACTGCTTACGTGTTCACTTTTGCAAGAGCTAAACAACGAAGTAACGATGCCTCTGGTTGAACGCACAAACTGAAGGGCAAGCTGAACATCGCTTTGCAACTCCATCTTTGAATCCAAAAGATACCCCACTTCAGGCTTAAAAGGCTTTTGAAAAAGGTGCATCTGTAGAAGTGAAGAGCTGCTCATGACACCAAGCCCTAGTTTATGAGCAACTTGCAGAGGCGTGTAGTAGTTGCCATCACTCATTTTTTGATTTGGCACACTGTAGGCATGAGTTTTAGCGATGTTGAATGGCAGTTGAATGTACTTAAAATGATGATTTGCTCCACCAACTTTGTGCGCTACATCGTAAACATCTTCAAGACGGATGTACTCGCTATTGCCCTCTTCATAGGTAAATGCGTTCCAGACTGCCAAACCATACGCTTTTATTTTGCCTTCCCTTACCATCTTTTCAAAACATGCGAATATTTCTTCAAGCTTTTTGAGAAACTGGTTGTAGCCTATTTTGGTGAGTTGCGTCTCTGGATTATGTAAAAAATAGATGTCCAAACACTTTACATGTAAATTGCCAAGGGAGCGCTCCAGCGAATCTTTCAAGAACTCTGGTGTCATACAGTGCTGATCTAACTCGATCTCATCTGATGTCGCTAATCCTTTTTGGATGATATGCTCACTAATCCACTCGTAAGGATTTTGAGGAAAAGGAAAATCAAGCGGTACGAAGCCACCTTTGGAACAAATGATAAGCTCTTCCCTCTTGACCTCACCACTCTTGAAAAGTGCTTCCAATACTTCCCCAATTTCACGCTCACTTTGCTGATAGCGATAGTTGATGGCTGTGTCGATGACATTGACACCATTTTTTATAGCCGTTTTTAGGGCCTCTTTATAATCAAATGTATAATTTTCTTCTTTATAGGGCTCTTTTTTAAAGGTCCCAAAACCCAGTTTTGAAAAAATAAGACCATCATGTCTGGCATAAAAGTCCTTGTAATGTGAAAAACGTTTAGCAAAACCGTACGTTGCTTCGGGAGTTGCATGAGTAAAACGCATTATGAACCTCTCTTAAGTGAGCTTTTATAAGCATATACAAGAAGCGTTCCGTGCATCATTGACAAAAGTGTCATAACCTTAAAAGCAATAACCTAAAAAACATTTTTTAGGTTATTATAAATATGCGTGAACTCCCTAGTTTATGAGATAAACCACTTTTTGAAACACAGCACAGCAAAATGCATTATCTTTTATCAAAGATGTCTGTAATTAATCCTAAACTAAAAAAACATATGCTAACTTTTGGCGTTGTTAAGGTGATTCTCTTTCAGGAACGCTTTAGCAATGTCAAGCGTTACCTTGATTGTTGTTACGATTGCAAATTTTATACGGAGGTAAGATATGTCAGCAAACAGTTCAAGCACATCTTCAAAGATTGCTTGGTTATTTGTAGCCATCCTAGGCGCTATTGCGTTTGGCTATATTGCATTAAATCACGGTGAAACGATTAATGCTATGTGGGTGTTAACAGCATCGGTGTGTGTTTATTTGATTGGTTATCGCTTTTACAGCCTTTACATTGCAGATAAGGTTTTAAAAGTTGATGCTACACGTATGACACCAGCGTTTCGTCATAATGACGGACTTGATTATGTTCCAACCAACAAAGTCATTCTCTTTGGTCACCATTTTGCGGCAATCGCAGGTGCTGGTCCATTGGTCGGTCCTGTTTTAGCAGCTCAAATGGGTTATCTTCCAAGTATGCTTTGGATCTTAATCGGTGTTGTTATAGCAGGTGCTGTACAAGATTATATGGTTCTCTTTGTCTCCACAAGACGTGATGGTCGATCACTCGGAGAGCTTGTCAAAACAGAAATGGGCACCATCCCGGGTGTTATTGCACTTATTGCATGTTTTATGATCATGATCATTATCTTGGCAGTTCTTGCAATGGTTGTTGTTAAAGCCCTTACTCACAGTCCTTGGGGTACATTTACCGTAGCATTTACCATCCCATTAGCCTTCTTTATGGGAATTTACCTACGCTTTATCCGCCCAGGTAAAATTCTTGAAGCTTCTGTTTTTGGTATTGCTGGTCTTATCTTTGGCATTATCGTTGGTGGAGAAGTTGCAGCAAGTCCAACATGGGCTCCTTACTTTGACCTTAGCGGTGTTGCACTTACATGGGCATTGGTTATCTATGGTTTCGTTGCAGCTGTACTTCCTGTATGGTTACTTCTTGCACCTCGTGATTACCTCTCTACCTTCCTAAAAATCGGTGCTATTATTGGTCTTGCTATTGGTATCATTGTTTTAATGCCTAATATGCAAATGCCAGCTGTCACCAAATACGCTTTTGATGGACATGGACCAGTATGGGCAGGAAGTCTGTTCCCATTCTTGTTTATTACAATTGCATGTGGTGCGGTTTCTGGTTTCCACGCACTCATCTCTTCAGGTACAACACCTAAAATGCTTGCCAATGAAACACAAGCACGTATGATCGGTTACGGTGGTATGTTGATGGAGTCTTTCGTTGCAATGATGGCGTTGATTTCAGCTTCTATCATTGATCCAGGTGTTTACTTTGCGATGAACAGCCCTATGGGCGCACTGAACCCAACAGGTTTAGCAGACATTGCTATGGCAGCTTCTACAACCGTTAGTAACTGGGGCTTTGTTGTCACACCTGATGTTCTCACTCAAATTGCAGCTGATGTTGGTGAAAAAAGCATTATCTCTCGTGCGGGTGGCGCACCTACTCTAGCAGTTGGTATGGCACAGATCATTCACTCAGCACTTGGAGGATTAGGTTCGATGTCTTTTTGGTATCACTTCGCAATTTTATTTGAAGCACTCTTCATTTTGACTGCGGTTGATGCAGGTACACGTGCAGCGCGCTTTATGTTGCAAGATTTACTCGGACTCATCAATCCAAACTTGAAAAGAACCAACTCAATGTTTGCAAACTTACTAGCAACAGCGTTGGTTGTTGCTTCTTGGGGTTACTTCCTTTATGTGGGCGTTGTCGATCCATTGGGCGGTATCAATACGTTATGGCCACTCTTTGGTATTACCAACCAAATGCTAGCAGCGATCGCGTTGATGCTTTGTACTGTGGTTCTCTTCAAAATGAAACAACAAGCATATGCATGGGTTTCTATTGTTCCAGCAACATGGCTTGTTGTTTGTACGATGAGTGCAGGCTGGTTAAAAGCATTTAGTTCTGATCCAGCGGTCAGTTTCTTTGCCAAAGCAAACCAACTTCAAGCACTTTTAACAAGTGGTAACTTTAAACCAAATGCGGTCTTTAAATCTCAAGCATCCGTTGAGCAAGTTATTTTCAATAACCAACTTGATGGTGTTTTGATCCTCGGTTTTATGGCAGTCGTTGTTGTTATGATTGGCTTTACAGTTCAAGCGTGCCTTAAAGCGCTTAAATCTGAACAACCTACAACCAATGAAGTCCCTTATGCTCCAATGCCTGCAAATGCAGAAGCAATCATAAGCGGTACTGCGCACTAAATCTACAATCACAAAGAGGTGTTTCATCACCTCTTTGTGCAATCTTTTACTAGGAAAAAATGATGTTTGAAAATCTCGCGAAAGCTGGAAAATATTTGGGTCAAGCCGCACGTTTGATGGTGGGTGTGCCTGATTATGATACGTATGTGCAACACATTCGTCTCACACATCCAGAACAAACACCTATGAGTTATGAAGAATTTTATAGAGAACGTGTTGAAGCACGTTATGGAGGTAAAAATGGCAGTTCACGCTGTTGCTAATGAACATCATCTAACTTCTACCCCACTTCCTGTCACGATTTTAACAGGCTTTTTAGGCGCAGGTAAGACTACACTTATCAACTATCTTTTAGAACACAATCAGGGTGAACGAATTGCCATCATCGAAAATGAGTTTGGTGCCGTCAATGTTGATGGAGCGCTGCTCAAAAAAGATGCCGATGTAGAAATCGTTGAACTGAGCAATGGCTGTGTCTGTTGTAGCATCAGAGGCGAGTTAACCCAAGCACTTCACGAATTGCTTGCAAAAATAGACTCTGGCGCGTTTAAAGCCGATCATCTGCTTTTAGAAACAACGGGACTGGCGGATCCTGCACCGATTGTTCAAGCCTTTTTTGTCGATGAGATTATTCGTGAGCGCATCATGTTGGATGCGGTGATTACACTGGTGGACGGCATTCATATCCTTAAACAGCTCGATGAACACAGAGTTGCCGCATCACAAATCGGTTTTGCCGATCGCATCATCCTCACCAAAGCCGATAGCATCGATGATATGCAAAAAGAGATCGTTCTCTCTCGCATCAATGCCATCAACTCCAAAGCCGAGATTTTTGAAGCGTATAAGGGAGCTTTACCTAAAGAGATTTGGATAGGTATTGGAGCATTTGATCTGAGTGATGCTTTACATGTAAACCAAGGTTTCTACCAAGCTAAAGATGTTCAAAACATTCAGTTTAAAAGTTTTAGTGCTCAAAAACAGACCCAATCTTGGAGTGATGACATCCAATCGTATGTCTTTGAAGCAGGCGAACTTGACATCAAAAAAATCGGTGAATTTATGGAGACACTTGTTGAAGAGTACGGCAACGATATGCTGCGCTACAAAGGTGTCCTTGCCGTGAACAGTGATGAGCGTCGTTTAATCGTTCAAGGTGTCCACAAAGTCGTAGGGTTTGATTTTGGAGCACCGTTTGAGAGCGAGCGTAAATCTTTACTCGTGGTTATCGGACGTTATTTGCCTTACGAAGAACTCAAAGTTCAATTTCTCCAAACCGTAGCTTAAGGGAAGCAATCGCTTCTCTACCCTTCAAATGAGCTATAATATCCGCTTTAAAACCTAAAGGTCAGTATATGCGTTGCAAAAAAATGAGTTCTTTTATTGTCATGGACATCGTCAAAGAGGCTGAAAAGTTTGAAGACAGCATCCATTTTGAGATCGGACAGCCTGATCTTCCACCCTCTCCTAATGTTAAAAAAGCGTTACATGTAAGCATTGATGAAAACCGATTTTCTTACACGCAAAGCCATGGTTTAATTGCTTTACGTGAAAAAATTGCACAGCATTACGCTACAACTTACAAGGTGAAAATAGACATTGACCAAATCTTCTTAACACCGGGAACCAGCGGTGCTTTCTTAATCGCCTATGCGCTTACCCTAAAAGGTGGAGCGACCTTGGGACTGAGTGATCCCTCATATCCTTGTTACAAAAACTTTGCGCATCTTCTTGACATCAAACCTCTGTTTATGCCTATCGGTAAAGAGGACGATTTTGAATTACATGTAAAAGATTTGGTACCGCATCAGCTTGACTCACTCCAAATCTCTTCGCCTGCCAATCCAACGGGAAATATCTACAAAAAAGAGAATCTTAAAGAACTTGTCGAGTACTGCGAAGCCCACAATATCGCGTTTATCTCCGATGAACTTTACCACGGTTTGACCTATGAAGAAAACGCCCACAGTGCACTTGAATTTGGCAAAAATGTCTTGGTGATCAACGGATTTTCCAAATATTACTGCATGCCCGGTCAAAGACTTGGTTGGGTCATTGTCCCCAAAGAGCAAGTACGCCATGCTGAAATCGTCGCACAAAACCTTTTCATCTCCGCCCCCACACTCAGCCAATACGGAGCCCTTGAAGCGTTTGATGAAACGTATCTCGCAGAAATAAAAGCCGAATTCAAAGCCCGTCGTGACTTCTTATACACTGAACTCTCACACCTTTTTGAGATCGACGCAAAACCTGAGGGTGCTTTTTACATCTGGGCGAACATCTCGAAGTACTCGGATGATAGCTTTGCTTTTGCCAAAGAGCTTTTAGAAAACATCCACGTTGCAACCACTCCGGGTATCGACTTTGGAAGCAATGGTACACGTCACTACCTTCGCTTTGCTTACACGAGAAGCATTGATCATATGCGTGAGGGCATAACACGACTCAGGGATTATTTGCAAAAAAGAGAAATACTCCGATGAATGTATTAGAAATACCCTTTGTCCAAAAAGTAGGTTTAATACGTAATAATAATGGCTATTTAACATTACCTATGAATAAAAGCAATGAAAACCATATCCAAACCATTCATGCAAGTGCACAATTTACACTTGCGGAAACCCTTAGTGGTGAGGCATTGCAGAAAATGTTTCCACATCTGTCTGGTCATGTAGTACCTATTTTAAGAGAATCAGAGATAAAATTCAAAAAACCAGCAATCGGTGAAATTTATGGTTTGGCACACATTGATGATGCCATGAAAGAAAAATTTGAAGAGCAATTAGCAAAAAAAGGTCGCGCATCGATCAGCGTTGACGTGGAGATAAAAGATAACAATGAGATTGTAACCTGCTCAGGACGATTTGACTGGTTTATACAAAAAATAAATTAACACTAAAAAAGGAAAAAACAATGACCATCTCTAAAAATTCTGTCGTAACCCTCGAATACACCATCACCGATACTACTAAAAATCTGCTTGACTCAGGTGCAGATCCGCTTATTTACCTTCATGGTGGCTATAACGATGTTTTTGCCAAAATCGAACAAGCGTTGGATGGTAAAACTGTAGGCGACAGCATCAAAGTACAACTCACTCCCAAAGAGTCGTTTGGTGAATACGATGACTCACTAGTCACTATCGAAGAGCGTGGCGAATTTGATGACAACATCTATGTCGGAGAGCAATTTATCGAAGTGATCGAAGATGAAGACGAAGCAGTAGAAGATCAAAAAATCTCTTATACCATCAAAGAGATTACCAAAGACAATGTCACACTTGATGGAAACCATCCACTTGCCGGTATTGATGTTATCTTTACTGCCACGGTTTTAGCGGTTCGCAAAGCCACGGCAAAAGAGATCAAAGACGAGCACGCAAGATCCTAAAGAACAAGGAAGAGATGAACTCTTCCTTGCTAGGGATTTATTTGAACTTATCGACCATCAATTCAGCAGGGTGAATCGCCTTGACTTTAGAGCCTGATTTATCAAGACCTCCTCTTAATTGAATCAGACAACCTGGGCACTCAGCTGTCACAAATTCGGCACCCGTCTCTTCAATGTTTTGCAGTTTTCGTTTGAGCATTTGCATTGAAATTTCAGGTTGTTTAAGGGTATAAGAACCACCCATACCACAACACGTATCGCACTCATTCATCTCTTTAATCTCATACCCAGCGGCACTGAGCGCATCTCTTGGCTCTTTGAAAACACCCACATGGCGTTTAGCATGGCATGAATCGTGGTAGGTTAACGTGTGAAGTTCTATGCCCTCTTTTGGCGTAAGTCTCTTCTCTTTAATCAATTTATCCACCAATTCGGTGAACATATAGGTTCTAGATGCTACTTTTTTGGCATCGGGGATTAACGATTCTCTGTGTTGTTCTTTGAGTATCTTGATCCACTCTTTTTTCAAAGCGGTGGTACAGCTGGCACAACTCACCACAACGTACTCAGGATTTCCTTCTAAAAGCGGCAAGATATTGCGCTCTGCAGCGTCCGCTGCCATATCAAACGAGCCACTTCCCCAATGTGGAATACCACAGCACGATTGCTCTTCTGGGAAAAGTACTTCTATGCCCGCTTTGTTCAAAATCTTAACAATCGCCACGCCTGCATCTGGATAGACAAAATCAAGCGCACACCCTGCATAAAAGGCTGCTTTTTCGGTACATTTTGGTTGTTTTATGGTTTTAAAGACATCTCGAAATGGAACAGCTGCCACGGAAGGCAAGCTTCGATACTCGGACAAACCTGAGAGGAACATCGGCAAGTGTCGTATAAATCCTTCTTTCACAAAAGGTTTTTGCAACACTGAAGCCGTGCGTAGCATCGTGTGGAACACCTTGCGGTTGTTGATGACTTGAAGCGCACTTTTATAGATAAACGGCAAACCCTCTTTTGTAGCAGCACGACGACGAATCTCTAAGATGAGTCCAGGGATGTCAATCTTACCAGGACATATCTCCTTACATTTATCGCATCCAATACACAACGCTTGTATATCCTCAGCCGATTTAAGTTCATTGAACCATGCCGTTAAAATTGTACCGATACCACCGGTGTAAATATCGCCAAAAACGTGTCCTGTGACCAAGCGGTAAACAGGGCAGACGTTCAAACAGGCGGCACAGCGAATGCACTGAAGCGCTTCTTTAAATTTAGGGTCTTCTGCCATCTTTATACGGTTGTTGTCCATTAAAACGATATGCACCTCTTTCATTGTCCTATCATCATTGAGCGTAGGTGCGGAGATAAACGATGCATAACTTGTCATGAGCTGACTGGTTGCATTGCGTGGGAGGGCGGCTAAAATAGGTGCGGCATCCGTGTAGTTAGGAACCAGTTTTTCAAGACCGACTAAAGCGACGTGTACCTTTGGAAGCGTCGTTACTAAACGAGCATTACCTTCATTCGTACAAATAACGATGGAGCCTGTCTCTGCAATGGCAATGTTCGCTCCTGAAATGCCCATATCGGCTTCAAAAAATTTCTCACGAATCGCTTTTCGTGCGACTTTTACCAGCTTTTGAATGTCATTATCCAAAGGTTGCTTTGTCTCCTCAGCAAACAGGTCTGAAATCTCTTCTTTCGTTAAGTGAAGTGCTGGCATAACCATGTGGGAAGGCGTTTGGTGCGCGAGTTGGCAAATCCATTCACCCAAATCTGTTTCGTCGGATTGGATGCCAAATTCATCCAGAAAATGGTTGAGATGAATCTCTTCGGTTGCCATGGATTTTGATTTGACGATTTTTTTGACACCTTTTTCTTTGCAAAGATTCGCAATGTATTGTCGTGCTGCCTCAGCACTGTTGGCACGAAACACTTTGATGCCATTGGCTTCTGCATTTTTCTTAAACGTCTCAGCCAACTCATCAAGACGACCTGCCGCTTCACCTTTAATGCCTGCGATTTTCGAACGCAGTGCTTCAAAATCGACACCTTCAAACGCTTTTGCTCTCGTTGCAGGATAATTCCATCTGTCTAAAATGCCTGCAAGGTTTTGATTTTCAAGTGCTTTATGGATAGATGCTGACATACCTTCTTTCATGACGCTACTCCTTCTAATTCTAAATCATCGACACACACAATCACCAATCGCTCAGGTCCATGCACCCCAATGGCAAGCACACGTTCAATATCAGCTGTTTTACTCGCTCCCGTGATGAGCGTAATGTATTTATCATATTTAGGATGCATTTTCGTCATCAATGCAGGAATATCTGCAATGATTTTTGAAGTAGGAAGAATTGCCACATGAATCCACGCCAATGCAGATGCAAGGCGTTGTTCCACATCGGTTGAGTCTTGCGCCATACTGCCAGTCTCTGCCAATCCCCATTTTAACTGGGTAATACCCACTTTAGCGCCTTTTGCCAATTCACGGGTTACTTTAAAATTAAGACCTGGAAATTTCTGTGCCATCGCTTCGTTATCAAATTGCTCCAAAATGGGGCTTTTTGCCCAAACGGCATAAGAGCCAGTTTCGTCTTTAACCTCCTCTTTTTCGAGGAACTCTTCAATAAAACCAAGAGCCAAAGCTGTGGTTGCAAAACGCTTCACTTCGGTATTTCCCGATGTTTCAGCCCTTGCTTTAAAATTTTCAAACATAGGTGCGTCTCCTTTTAGTATGAACTAATATTCTTTACATGTAAAAGCAAAACTTAATCAAGTATAAATTATTATACTTAATCTAAATATGCAAATATTGTAGCTCACACGAATGACGATTGTATGAGATTATGGAGATTATGAAAAGGAGAGAATGAGGGGTTTACTTTCTGATACACCCAAAGAAAATACACAAGATAGTGCAGTGTCGTACAACAATTTTTACATGTAAAACAGTTTCACATCTTAACTCCGCTATAATTTCTTTATTCAATCCAAGAGCAATGATTACCATGAACATCAACACTTTCAGAGCTTTTCAAAGCCGAAATTATCGACTCTTTTTTGCAGGACAATCCATCTCTCTTATGGGCACATGGATGCAAAGAACCGCTGTATATTGGGTTATTTACGTACAAACAAATTCTGCTTTTATCCTAGGGCTTAGTGTTTTTGCAAGCCAATTTCCCTCTTTTTTGCTCTCACTGCTCGGGGGGACTATCGCTGATCGATATGATCGTTTCAAAGTATTGCTCTTTACACAAATTGCTTCGATGCTCCAAGCCATTGCGATGACATTAGTGGTTGTCTTTACCGACTATTCTGTTCTAGAACTTATAGTACTTAGTGTCTTATTGGGTATTGTCAATGCGTTTGATGTTCCAGCGCGTCAGTCTTTGGTGCATTACATGGTCGCAAAAAAGGAAGATGTTGGCAATGCCATAGCGCTCAATTCTACCATGGTCAATCTAGCCCGTCTCATAGGCCCTGCCGTTGCAGGTTTTATACTCGAAACCTTTGGTGCTGGCATCTGCTTTATGCTCAATGCTCTGAGTTTTATCGCTGTTATTATTTCACTGCTTATGCTGCAATTGCCAGCGCACATTCCACAAGCACGTACGCAAAAGATGTTTGCTGATCTTCGAGATGGTCTGCGCTATCTGAAATCCACCCCCTCTCTTGGCGTGCTCATCTTGTTGCTCGCCTTGATGAGCTTACTCGTGCTTCCTTATACGACCTTGTTTCCAATTATTGCCAAAGAGACCTTAGGCGGAGATGCTTCGATTTATGGGTACCTTAACAGTTTTGTAGGTGTGGGAGCACTTAGTGGCGCGATACTTCTAGCTTCACTCAAATACACCAGTAACCTCAGAAAACTGCTCATCATCGCGACCACACTTTTTGGTCTAGGCATACTGCTTTTCTCGCTCTCTCATACCTTGCTCTTTTCCTATCTGTTTTGCACCATTGCAGGCTTTGGCATGATGTTGCACGTCACCATCATCAATACCCTGCTTCAAACAACATCCGATAGTAACATGAGAGGAAGAGTCATCAGCTATTTTGCGATGGCTTTTTTTGGTATGCAACCTCTTGGCGCACTTCTCATCGGAACGATCTCGCATTACCTTGGGGCAGCCGAGACACTTCTTTTAGAGGGTTGTTCGGCACTTATCATCATCGCACTCTTTTTACCTTATTTATGGAAAACGGCGAAACACGCCAAGCCATCATAACTAGGCTATAATGCTTCTATTAGACTTAAAGGCATGAGCATGAAAAATATCAGTGAAGAGAAACGAATCGTTGTCTTAATCGATGCCGACAATGCACAACAAAGCAAGATTGAGCTTATCCTTGCCGAACTCTCGACGCATGGGCATATCATTGTCAAACGTGCGTATGGTGACTGGTCGAGTAGCTACCTCAAAAACTGGAAAGAGAGCCTCAATGAGCTTGCGGTTCAGCCCATCCAACAGTTTGCCTACACCACAGGAAAAAATTCAACCGATGCTTCAATGATTATTGATGCAATGGATTTACTTTATACACAAAAATTTGACGCGTTTGCACTTGTTTCAAGTGACAGCGACTTTACTAAACTTGCTTCGCGCCTGAAAGAATCAGAGATTTACGTCTTTGGATTTGGCGAACACAAAACACCTATCTCGTTTCGTAATGCCTGCGATGACTTCATCTTCACAGAAAACCTCAGTGCCAATGCCGAAACACTAGGCGATGCGCCTGAAGTCAAAAACTCCAATAAAGCATCCAATGACGATAGCCTCAAAGAGCTTATAAAACTTTTACTGGTAGGCTGGGAAAAGACACAAGATGATGAGGGTTGGGCAAGTGTTTCAGCAGCTGGAGCGTACATCAAACGCCAATCACCTGACTTTGACCCACGAACCTATGGCTCCAGTAAAATGACATCGCTTCTTGCCAAACTGAGTGAGCATTTTGAGATGAATCGCTACCAAGGAAAAGGGACAGCAACCATTGTCGATTACCGTCCCGTTGTGAAAAAAGCGCCTTCTAAAGCGCGTCGTCGCTAAGTTAGTTTTTAAGCTCCAGCCCAAGCGTTGGAGCGATTTCTCTCATCGCGGCTATAACATCTGTAATGAGTTCATCAAGGCTGACACTTAGCATATCCGCCCCTTTTTGGATGACTTCCCTACTCGCACCAGCGGCAAAACGAAGATCTTTGAATTTCTTTTTGACCGATGAAAGCTCCAAATCCATCACAGAACGACTCGGACGAACCAGTGCACACGCAGTAATAAGACCGGTGAGTTCATCCACCGCATAAAGTGTCTTTTCCATTTGACTGAGTGGTTCAACATCCGTGCAAATCCCAAAACCATGTGACATAATGGCACGGATAATCTCTTCGCTGTAACCCTTTTCACGCATAATCTCTACTGTTTTATGGCAATGTTGATCGGGATATTTTTCATAATCAAGATCGTGCAAAAGCCCTGCAATGCCCCACGTCTCTTCATCTTCACCTGCTTTTTTTGCAAAATAGCGCATCGTCCCCTCAACGGCAAGACCATGTGTGACAAGCGCATCGCCGTTATAGGCTTTTAACAGTGTCAACGCTTCTTCTCTTTTTGGCATTTTTATCCTTTACATGTAAATAATGTATTTTACTGCTTTGCATCTAAAACTCTTTGCAAAACAAATTTTTTTGTGATGTTATCATTGATACATGTCTCTAAAAATACAATTATTGTGTTACAATGCCAACTTTAAATCAATCTTTATTGGTTTAATTAATATTAGAAAAAAACTATAAACTAGAGAGACTATTTATGGTAGATAATATTAACGTTTATCGTATCAACGCAGGCTCCTGTAATGGCTGTGATGTCGAGCTACTTGCGAGCATTCTTGTTCCAAAATTTGGTTTTGATACCCTTCATTGCACCTACACCAATAACCCTGAAGAGGCAAATATTGTCATCGTCACGGGTTCCATCACCACACGCTCCAAACCTTTTTTAGAAGCTACCCTGAAACGTTTACCTAGCCAAAAGGTGGTGGTTGCTATGGGTATTTGTCCGATTAGCGGTGGTGTCTTTCGCGATAGTTACTCCATAGAGGGACCATTGGATCGCTTTGTGGATGTCGATGTCAACATCGCAGGCTGTCCACCCTCACCGCAAGGTATTGTAGAAGGACTCATTAAAGCCTGTGAGCTTTGGAAAGTGAAGGTAAGCGCATGAACACCTATAAAGGAAAAGTTGCTTTTGATAAAGAGCAATGCGTACTTTGCCAAACCTGTGTTTTTGTCTGTCCTGCTGGAGCGATTAACATCTCGTGCGTTACACCCCAACAAAGCTATGACTTTATCATCTGGCATAACACCTGTACGTTGTGCGGTAACTGCGCCTATTTTTGTCCAACAGGGGCTATAACATTAAGCAGTGATCTAGCTCAATCTTCGCCTCAAAGTGAAAAATACACCTCAATTACTGCCAATATGGTCGAATATACGGAGTGTCCAAACTGCCATGAACCCATGATCAATGTACCTCTAACGATGCTCAAAAGAGGGTTTAAAAACGTGAGTGAACCCATTACTTCTCTCTTTAAACTCTGCCCAAAATGCAGACGTGACCAGACCTTTGCAAAGCGAGTCCTTTAAATGAAATCTTTACATGTAAAGCTAAATGAGATAACCAAAACATTGGCACTTCGTTGTCATTTTGAACCTAACAGTGATAGCCTTTGGTGTGAAATAGCGGATAAAAATCTGCTTTTACAGCTTGCTGAAATCCTCCAAACCATGAATGCGCGTGTGTGCATGATAACCGCGTATGAAAAAGAAAATGGGCACGAACTGGTTTATCACTTTGATCTGAGTGGTGTCATGCTCAATCTTAAACTGCACATCACCGACAAAAGTGTTCCCTCCATCACACCTCTGTTTAAAAGTGCAGACTGGACGGAGAGAGAACTTAGCGAAATCTACGGTATCGCTATTGTCAATCATCCCAATCCAAAACGTCTTTTTCTCGATGAAGCGCTAAAAGAGAGTGTTTTAAAAGAGTATTACTCGCTCTCCACAGCGATGAGTGGCAAAGTAAGTCAAGAACTTTGGAGTAAAGTGAAAGCAGAAGAAGGGGTCAATCGTGGATAAAACAAAAGTCATTTTAGGACCTTTCGACGTTGCTCTTGAAGAACCTGTTTACTTTAAAATAGAACCAAATAGTGATGGTAAAACCATTAAAAGTGTTGATATGATTAACGGTTTTGTACACCGTGGTATCGAATCTATCGTGCTTCAAAGAAATTTCTTGCAAAATCTCATCATCACCGAAAAAGTATGTGCGCTTTGTTCCAACAACCACCCGTTTACCTATTGCATGGCGGTGGAGAAAATTGCAGCGCTGAGCCTTCCTGAACGAGCTCTTTACCTTCGTGTTGTTGCCGATGAGATCAAGCGCATCGCAAGCCATCTTTTTAACCTTGGTATGCTGGCACACCTCATTCACAACAAAGCCTTGATGACACAGCTTCTTGAGACACGTGAAGATTTTCAAGACCTTAAAGAAGCCATTTGGGGCAATCGTATGGATCTGAGTGCCAACACTATTGGTGGTGTGAAGTTTGATCTTGATAAAACACTAATCGCTTCTATTAAAAAGGCATTGGATAAAAACAAAAGTAAAATTGAAGCGTTTATCGCTCTATTTGAAACCGATCCAGCACTAATTGCTCGTATTGGCGGTGTTGGAGTGCTGAGTTATGAGAATGCTCTAAACCTTGGCGTGGTTGGACCCGTAGCACGAGCAAGTGGCGTTAACAACGATGTGCGAAAACGTGCACCTTATGCTGCGTACGACAAGCTCCACTTTGATGTTATTTTGCAAAAAGATGGCGATGTACTCTCTCGTGCCAAAGTAAGGCTTTATGAAATACTCGAGTCCATGAAACTGCTTCATCAAGCGCTTGATGCCCTACCAACGGGCGATATCGTGCTTCCAACGCGCACGCTTATTCCAGAGGGTGAAGCCATCTCTCGTACCGAAGCGCCTCGTGGTGAGCTGGTGTATTACCTTAAAACCAATGGCACGCAAAAGCCTGAGCGTATGAAGTGGAGAGTTCCAACCTACATGAACTGGGAGGCGCTCAAAGTGATGATGCCAAACAACAGCATTGACGATGTTGCACTCATTTTCAACAGCATCGACCCTTGTATCTCGTGTACCGAGCGTTAAGATGCGAAACCATTTTATACTTGCAGACAGTACCAAATGTGTCGGATGTTTAAGTTGTGAGTTAGCCTGTGCCGCGGCATATGCGGGCATAAGCTTTGAAGAAGCCTACAGCACGAAATTACCACTTATTTCACGTAACCGTGTTGTCAAGCTTGAAGGTAAAACCGCCCCACTTCAGTGTATGCACTGCGAATCTCCTTCGTGTTTAGCTCTCTGCCCGCATGGCGTCATTGAGAAGATGGATGATTTTGTCAAAATTCATGAAGAGGCGTGTGTGGGATGCGGTACTTGTTCGCTGGTCTGTCCTTATGGTGCGATCACGATGATCCAAAAAGAAGACCGTAGAGTTGCTGTTAAATGCAACCTCTGCTTCAACCGAGTCGAAGGACCTTCGTGCATTCGCGTCTGTACGACCAGTGCTATTTCGGTGGTGGATTATGACGAATACACAAAGCTAATGGCGCAAAAAGGCTAGGCTTTCATGCATGAATACTCCATCGTCGCTTCACTCATTGATTTGTGCGAAAAAGAGGCGAAAAAGCATCATGCTAAAGCCATCAAACGCCTTGTTATCAGTGTGGGAAGACTTAGTGGCATCGAAATTCATTTTTTGGAACAGTGTTTTGACACCTTTAAAGAAAATACCATCTGCCATGATGCCACGCTTATTGTGGAGCTATGCGAGGTGGTACTTTTATGCTCAAAATGCCATGAAAAAAGTGTCGTAAGTGAGAACCATTTTATCTGTCCAAAATGTCACAGTGAGGATGTCGCTATGGTAGGTGGGCAAGAGTTACATGTAAACAGTATAGAGATCATTGAGGAAGAAAGATGAGAAGTTACAAAACTATCGCAAAAGCCTATCCGAAAAAACGCCCCGCAGAGGAACGCGTTGAGGATTATTACCCGATTTATCATAACTTTGAAGAGAGTGAGGCAAAGGCACAAGCAAGCCGTTGTCTGCAATGCCCAATCGATCTTTTACGTGGACTTGAAAGTGAGTTTAAGTTCTGTCGAACAGGCTGTCCTTTGAACAACAACATTCCTAGGTGGCTTAAAAAAACCTATGAGCATGACTATTTAAGTGCGTTTGAACTCTCCAATGCCAGATCTCCTTTTCCTGAAATTCTTGGTCGTGTCTGCCCTAAAAAAGGGTTGTGCGAGAGTTCGTGTACGCTAGAAAAAACAGAGTACCATGCGGTTTCCATCGGCAACGTGGAAGTCTTTCTAAATGAAAAAGCGTACGAGCAAGGTGCGATTCCAGACTATGGTCGAGCAGAAGGTCGAAAATTTAGAGTCGCTGTCGTAGGTAGTGGTCCAGCGAGTTTGAGCTGTGCGACCTTTTTACTACGATCCAACATCGAAGTTGAGCTATTTGAGAGAGAAAACCGTGTGGGTGGACTTTTGATGTACGGTATTCCCAATTTCAAACTACCCAAAAGTGTTATCTTAAGACGTTTTGAGTGGATGAAAGCAGCAGGGATGAAAGTACATCTAAGCACCGAAGTGGGAAAAGACATCAGTCTGGGCGAGCTTCAAGAGAAGTTTGATGCTGTCTTTTTAGGACTCGGTGTGCCTAAAGGCCGTAGTGCTGACATGGAAAATGAAGATGCGAATGGTGTGCATCAAGTTATGACGCTTCTTACGCAAACACAAAAAAACCTTTTTGACCATGCCCTTCAAAAATCAATCTTGCGTAACAAACACGTCGTCGTCATCGGTGGTGGCGACTCTGCAATGGATGCGCTTCGTACTGCCATTCGCCATAAAGCCAAAAGCGTAACCTGTGTTTACCGTAGAGATGAGAAAAGTATGCCGGGAAGTCCTGCTGAAGTCATCAATGCCAAAGAAGAAGGCGTACAGTTTATCTTTAACGCTCTGCCTAAAAAAGCGTTGGTGGATGAGGAACACCGTGTTGTGGGACTTGAGATTATGGAAACGTACCTCGATGAAAATAACAAATTGCAAACCAAACCGCACAGTGTTCAAACCTTACCAGCCGATAGCATCATTTTAGCACTTGGATTTGAAGCGAAACATTTTAGCTTTTACGATGAACTAGGTCTTGCCGTGGGTCGTTCAAACACCCTCATCGTCGATGAGAACAAAGAGACAAACCATCCTTTCATTTTCGCGGGTGGCGATGTCGTACGTGGAGCAAACTTGGTTGTCAATGCCGCACTGGATGGCAGAACGGCTGCTGTAGCAATAGCTCGAAAATTGGGCGTTGTAGAAGATCAGAAGCTTTACATGTAAAAGCTTCTGATCTTTAATTGCTTCCTTGACAAAAGAAATATGCAAATATTAAACATCTGTCATTTTTTTCACTCTCAAATCTTCTTTTTAAATCAGAGATTAGTCATTTTGCGATACGTTAGTATAAACACTTACAAAAGGAGTTTCCATGCTTTCAAAAGTTCTTATTACAACGCTTGCTCTGTGTAGTTTTATGTTTGCAACAGAGTGTACAGAGCGTTATGGCAAAGGCGCATTAGAGATAAAACTTGCCACGGGAAGTCCTGGAGAGTTAGGTCTTGTCAAAGTCTTAGCCGAAGCATTTGCAACATCCAATGACATAACACTTTGTTGGATCAAAGCAGGCTCAGGCGAATCGCTCTCGTTGCTTAAAAACAAAGAAGTTGATTTGATTATGGTGCATGCACCTAAAGGTGAAAAAGAGGCTCTTAAAGAGGGTTGGGCAAGTGATAGAGCGTTAATTGGTTCAAATGAATTTTACATTACAGGGCCTAAAAGCGATCCTGCACTGATTAAAGACTCATCAAGTGTTGTCGAAGCCTACTCGCGTATTGCCGCCAAAAAAGCCCTTTTTTACACCCGTGCTGACAACTCTGGTACTCATAAAAAAGAACTAGAGATCTGGAAAAAAGCCAATATCTCACCTGAGGGAAACTGGTACACCATCAACAAAGATTTCATGCTCGCAACGCTTAAAAAAGCTGATACCACGGGTGCTTACTTTATGACCGACAGTAGCACGTGGGTTGCGGCGCAAAAAGAGCTTAAAAACATGAAGATTCTTTTTAGAGGTGATATTTTCTTAGTCAATACCTATAATACCCTCAAACAAAACGGCGTAGATACTCCTCAAAAAACGATCAGTGCCAAGTTTATTGAATTTGTAGCCAAAGGTGAAGGACAAAATATTATCCGAACATTCGGAAAAGAGCTTTATGGTGAAGCTATTTATAACGATGCAGAGTACGCTAAAAAATACGACCGATAATCTATCAAATCGAAGAGAAAGTATCCATATTTTCTCTTCATCTTTTTACATGTAAAAGCTTTTTAGCTGTTTATTTTTAAAAAGGAGTAACTTTATCCTATTTTTTGATACAGATCAATCTTTTATTTTTTCGTATGAAGTAGAATGCGAATTCTATTTCATACAGGAGAAAAATAATGAAATCTCTGTTTCTTAGAATGAGAGTCATACATATTGCAGCATTTTTAATACTTCCACTCAATGCCTACTTTTTTACAACCAGCACACTAGGGGCTATCGTTCAATATGCTATCGCCGTTATCCTCATCGTACATGATATTGATGAAAAAAAATGGGGTGTCGATCTTAGCGTTAAAATCAACCAAGCCTTAGCCTCTATGGATCTCACTAAAGAGATCAAGATCAACACCAGCTTCAATGCAGAATCTGCCAAAATGCTTGACTCTGTTGTCTTTTTCAAAGAGAAAATCAGACATGCAATTTTAGGCTTTCAAGCGCATGCCACAACCCACAGCCAAATCTCAGCGCAACTACAACAAATCGTCTCATTTTTTCATGCTCAAACCCAAAAAGAGAAAATCATCATCGATGAAAGCACCAAGCATGTTAACAACATGCAAATCGTTTTTGATGACATCAGCCACAATGCCCATGCGAGTAAAGAAGAGATGCAACAGATCGGAAATTACCTCAGTGACACGCAAAAGAACATCATCGAGTTAGGTAAAAAAATAGCGCAAAGTGTCACCAAAGAGAACCTTTTAGTCACACAGCTCAATGCGCTCAGTAAAGACACGCAAGAGACCAAAAACATCCTCTCTGTCATCGACGATATTGCCGATCAGACCAATTTATTGGCACTCAATGCCGCGATTGAAGCAGCGCGTGCAGGCGAACACGGTCGTGGATTTGCCGTTGTTGCGGATGAAGTCAGACTTTTGGCTGAGAAGACACAAAAAAGCCTTGAAGAGATCAATGCAACCATCACCTCCATCGTAAGCTCCATCACCTCTATCAGTCAGCAGATGAAAGACAATGCCTCTGAGATTAACATCCTTCAAGATGTCTCTACCAATGCCAATGTCGTGCTTGAACAACTGGTCAACGTAGCCGATAAAAACATAGCACTTTCCAATGCCATTGCAACAAAATCTGTCGATCTCAAACATGAGACAGAGCAAATCAAAGAGGCTTCACTGCAAATAGAAACGATCTTTCACGCAACCTATCAAAAGAGTGAAGAGATTATGGAGATTACAACCGTGCTTGATAATTGGGGCGTGGCACTCCAAGAAAAGTTAAACGAATTTAAAGTCTAAAACAAAAGAAGAGTCTTTTGACGCTCCCTTTATTGAAAGTATAGAGCTTTACATGTAAGGCTCTATACACATCACACAAAAGATGAGAGTGGGTACTTTCGTAATGAATTAAGTTATATTTCAGTTATATTCATTAAAAGCACCACAATCCTTCAAATAAGAGTATAGTGAAAATAGTAGATAGGACTCTTGACTCCATAAAACGCTCACAACACCTTATCTTCCAGTATTTTCTACCATTAGGCGTATTTGAACGCATCTAAGAGATGAAGTGTTCAATAACATTTGTAAGCCCTGCACATTTCAAGCTACAACACTCTATTTAATATCTAGCAACTAACGCAAACAAGGATATACCATGAACGATAAAGAACTTTACCAACAAAAAAAACAGGCTCAACTCAATGAGTGGAAATCGGGAATGATACAACTTAGAACACAAGCCTTAGCCGCACGTGCTCATTCACAAGTTGAGTTGAACAAACACGTCAAACTTCTTGAAACCCAACTCGATGAGGGAAAAATAAAACTTGCGGAATTGATTAAAATGACAGGAAGTAGTTTTGAATCAGCGAAAAAAGGTTTTGAAGTAACGTGGGATGCCATCATAAAAACGCTCGAAGATACAACTGCAAAGTTTAAAGCTATCGCATAAAGGAGAGAGCGTACATACGACTACCAAGAAAATTCTACCTATATCAAACTATTAAAGGATCTACAATGAGCGATAAAAAATTATATGAACAAAAAATCAAGGCACAATTCGATGAGTGTAAAGCTCAAGTTGAAATATTTAAAGCAGAAGCTTCAAGTGCGAGTGCAACGGTTCAAATAGAGATGCATAAACAGATCAAGCAACTGGAAGAAAAAATGAGTGAAGGTAAAATCAAACTTGCTGAACTTGTCGCTGCTACGGAAGAGAAATTTGATACTATGAAAAAAGGGGTTGAATCTATTTGGCAATCAACCAAATCTACCTTACACCACGCGTCTAAGCATTTTGGCAAATAATCTTTGCCACTAAATAAGAGAAGAAATTTAGTTCTTCTCTTGTTTTTCTTTACATGTAAACGCTTTTTCGCACACCTTCGCGTGATGCGCGATCAACGAGCGTAAAATAACGATCAATTTCATCCTTATCGCCTGAAAGCTTATGCCCTTTCACTTTCACTAAAGAACATTCCAACACATCCATCATTTTATAAAACGCTTGGTAGAGTAAAGCATGCTCATGAAGCTTTTTCTGCTTTGTGATATAGCCATTTTTTTCAAAACGTTCTCGCCTGTTTGGCAAACCTATAATATTTTGGGAATCGGTGTAAATGACGATCTGCTCTCCAAAGGTTTTAACCTCTTCTAACGCCCACAACAATGTTTGAAGCTCAAGCTTAGTAGAAGAGGTATGCTCAAACACTTTGAGATGAATGGGTGGAAGCTTTGCTGCATCAAAAAGCGCACCTTCATAAACGTTCACATACGCACCACAGCCCACATTGCTTTGCGTATTGACACTGCCATCGGTAAAAAGTAAGATGCGCGACACCTAACCGCTTACCACAACAAAGTCTTCCTTATCACCTTTCCAACGTAAGCTGTAAAGATCATTACGTCGTGAACGTAGGTTGCGAACACTTCCTCTCTCGCGGAGCTCTTTCAGAAGGCTTATATCAAGATCCGCCACTAAAGTCATCTCTGTATTGGGCGTCGCTTCTGCAATCGTTGCATCGTGTGGAAAGGCAAAGTCTGAGGGACTAAAGACCGCTGATTGTGAGTACTGTATGTCCATATTGTCAACCCTAGGAAGGGTTCCTACACTTCCTGAAATGGCAACATAACACTCATTTTCAATCGCTCTGGCTTGCGCGCAACGACGCACCCTGAGGTAACTATTTTTGGTATCCGTCCAGTAGGGAACAAAGAGTATATCGATGCCTTTATCGGCTAAAAGACGCGGAAGTTCAGGATACTCAACATCGTAACAGACCAGTATGCCGATACGCCCAACATCGGTTTCAAACACACAGAGTTTATCGCCTCCATGCATGCCCCAATACGCCTCTTCATCAGGGGTAATGTGCAGTTTTTTCTGAGAATCTTTCGTACCATCACGCCTGCACAAATAACTCGCATTGTAAAGCGTGTTATCATAATACTCAGGCATACTTCCCGCGATAATATTGACATTGTAACGCACCGCAAATTGCCCTATTTTTTCAACTAATGTCTCCGTATGTGCCGCAACGGTACGAATAGCCGTTTCAGGACTTTCATCTGTTCGAAGTGCCATCAATGGGGCATTAAAAAATTCGGGGAAGAGCACAAAATCGACGTTATACCCAGCCATGGCATCCACAAAAAATTCGACTTGATCTAAAAACTCTTCCACACTCTTGACACTACGCATCTGCCACTGGACAATGCCAACACGCACAATGCCACGATTGATCCGAGGATTGGTGTGAGGCTCTTCATAGTCCATATTGCTCCACTCAAGCAGCGTTGCGTACTCTTTTGAAGCGGTGTCGCCTTTGAGGTAACCTTTTAAAACACGCCTGACGTGAAAGTCATTGGCAAGTTGAAAGCCCAAAACATGGTCTTGAAGTTCTTTGTCTTTGACAAGTTCGATGTATTTTGAAGGAGGCATTTCATGAGCATGTTCAGCGTACCCAGGGATGCGACCCCCTGCGATGATGCGTTTGAGATTGAGCCTGTAGCAGAGCTCTTTTCGTGCATCGTAAAGCCGTCTTCCCAGCCTCAAACCACGGTAGTCAGGATCAACAAAGATGTCTAAACCATAGAGCGTATTGCCTTTAGGGTCATGCGTTGAGATGAGCCCTTCCCCTGTGATTTGATTGTACGTGTGGCGATCGCCGTATTTATCATAATCCACGATCAAACTCTGCGCCGCTGCGATCACTTTGCCATCATCTTCGATGCAGATCTGACCTTCAGGAAAGGTCTTTAATTGGGCTTTAAATTCAAGAAGTGTCCATCCTCCCAATGTAGGATAAACTCGATCCATAATCTCTTTAACTTGCGCATAATCTTCGGGTTCTAAATTGCGCAGTATCAGTTTGTTTGTCTGTTTTAAATCGTCATTCGTTGCCATAAACTATTCCTTTATTTTCAACAAAGATGCAGTTAAAAATATAAGATTTATTTTATCACAGATTGGTAGTGGGATTGATTGAAAAAAAGAGAAAAGAGAAGAGAGCCGAAGCTCTCAACTTATCTTACGCAGTCGAAGAAGTAGTCAGTTTTTGCGATATCTTTTGTCTCTTCATCCAACGCGTCTAGGACGGAGTTGGTAATCCAAGTTAAAAGGTTAAGCGCACCCTCATATCCACTGATAGAGTATCTATGTAAGTGGTGTCTATCAAAGATTGGGAAACCGATACGAATCAATGGTATTTTTGTATCTCTGTACAACTCTTTACCATAAACGTTACCGATCATGAAATCAACTGGTTCTGTAAAGAGAAGGCTTCTTAAATGCCATAAGTCTTTACCACCCCAGATATGACACTCTTCTTTGAATGAACATTTATCAAGGATCGCTTGCATCTCTTTTTCCCAGTTTTTACGAGGCGCATTATGGCAAAGAACGTGTACTGGAATCGCTCCCATTTCAACCAAGAAAGAGACAACACCTAACAAGAAGTCAGGATCTCCCCAGATAGCGAATTTTTTACCATGCATATACGGGTAGCTGTCTTGCATCGCATCGACCAATTGTCCACGTAGCAATGTCAACTCTTTTGGCACTGGCTTGCCTGTAAGCTCGCTCAGTTTCATCACAAACTCATCGGTTCCACCAAGTCCAATTGGATTACATGTAGCATAAGTTTGTTTCCAGTCACCCTTGATCGTCTTCGCAGTAGCCTGTGTAGAGTACTTTTGAAGAGAGATAGTAGCACCTGCTCCTCTTGCTGTTTTTGCAACCGCTATTGGTGTGCCGCCAGCGTAAAGTTTATACTCGCCTGCTGGTGTATTCCATTGCTCTTCATGGTCACCGATCATCACAATCTTGTCGCTGAACAATGAAGCGATTTTTTTCACTTCTTTCAAACTTCCAAGGTATGGCTCAAAACCAGGGATGATGTTGATACGTTCAGCATCTTTTTCAACTTCAACGCCTTCTTCAACCATGTTAAGCTCTTGAAGAATTGCGTTCATCATATTGTCATAACCTGTGATGTGGCTACCGACAAATGAAGGTGTATGTGCCGCTGGGATTGGCGTATTGTCAAGCTCACCCTCAGCATCTTTACGCGCACCGATAACAAAAGCGTTCAAGTCATCACCGATAACTTCTGCCATACATGTCGTCGAAACCGCAATCATGTCTGGTTTGTAAAGCGCTTTACAGTTACGTAAACCCTCTTTCATATTTGAAAGACCACCAAATACCGCCGCACTCTCACTCATAGAGTCAGACACACACGGAGTTGGTTCTTTAAAGTGACGTGTAAAGTAACTTCTAAAGTAAGCCACACAACCGTGACTTCCATGAACATATGGCATCGTGTTTTCAAACCCAAGAGCTGCCATAACCGCACCCAAAGGTTGACACGCTTTGGCTGGGTTGATCGTGATGTGCTCACGTGCTAAGTTTTTCTCACGGTATTCCCATGTGGTTGTCCACTTAGCAATTTCGATGACTTTTTCAGGGTTCGTTGAACCTGTGTTACTTTCAAATTGCTTTTTGTTTTTGAAAACTTCTTGATACTCTGGTTTTAAAAAGAGCTTTTGCCCATTTACTATGTTTTCTACGTCTTGCATTGTGCTCTCCTTAGTTAGATTCCCATGGTGCTTTGGTGTGAGCCCATACTGGGGAGTTCAACGCCAAATCCATGTCTTTTGCAAAAATTGCAAAGGCATCGTATCCATGATACGGACCACTATAATCCCAAGAGTGCATTTGTCTAAATGGTAATCCCATTTTTTGGAAAACGTACTTCTCTTTAACACCGCTCGCTACAAGATCTGGTTTAAGTCTTTTGACAAATTGCTCTAATTCGTACTCGTTGGTATCGTCATAGATCAATGTAGTACCGTTAAGTTCTTCTTTGGTACGTTTGTAGTCATCACCATGTCCGAACTCATAACCTGTACCAATAATTTTCATTCCTAAATCTTCGTAAGCCCCGATAACGTGACGAGGACGTAGACCACCAACGTACAACATAACGGTTTTGCCTTCTAATTTCGGGCGGTATTTAGCAACAACAGCGTCTGTCATTGCAGTGTATTTAGCGATAACCGCTTCGGTTTTAGCTTGAATGCTCTCATCAAAGAACGCCGCAATTTTGCGTAAGCTCTCTGTTGTTTTACTTGGACCAAAGAAGTTATATTCCATCCAAGGCACACCAAATTCTTGCTCCATGTGACGAACAACGTAGTTCATACTTCTGTAGCAGTGAAGAAGGTTGATTTTCGCTTTTGGAGCGATAGTTAACTCTTTATAGGTTGCATCACCACTCCATTGAGCAATAACACGAAGACCCATCTCTTCAAGTAAAATTCTTGAACTCCACGCATCACCACCGATGTTATAGTCGCCGATAATCGCAACATCATACGGAGTTGATTCAAAATCTTTTTTATACGAATTATCAGGTAAAACCTCATCACGAATCATATCGTTCGCGATATGGTGACCGAGACTTTGAGAAACACCACGGAAACCTTCGCAAGAAACCGCAACGGTAGGCTTGCCAGACTCTTTTTTGTAGCCTTTAGCCACCGCTTGAATATCATCCCCGATCAAACCGATAGGACACTCACTTTGAATGGAAATACCATTGTTAAGTGGAAAAAGACCATCAATCTCTGCGAGTGCGGCTTTAAGCTTTTTATCGCCACCGAAAACGATGTCTTTTTCATTGTAATCTGTTGTGAAGTTCATGGTTACATAGGTATCAACACCTGTTGTTCCGATGTAATAATTTCTTCTTCCAGCTCGTGAATATTGACCACAACCAACCGGTCCGTGAGAGATATGAATCATATCTTTCACAGGACCCCAAACAACACCCTTACTTCCAGCATAAGCACAACCTCTTTGGCTCATGACACCTGGAACGGTCTGTTTGTTGCTCTTGGTTGCATCACAAGCACCTTTAACACCCTCAGGCATATCAACGCCAAGGTGTTTTTCTCTACTTTTTTTAGCCTTTTCAGGGTAAGCAGCAAGCACTTCCGCGATAGCGGCTTCTTGTTGGCTTAGTAGTGTTTCTGTTGTCATGCTCTTTTCCTTCCTATTTTTTAACACGCCTTTAGAGCAAAGCTCCAAAGACTACGTTATCACTGGGATCTCTTCGGCAGAGTGCCCATGCACCATTTTGGTGCTTTTACTTAGAACGCTTGTTTAAGCGACTTTGACCCTGTAGAGAAGCATATCGTCAAGCTTTTTACACACAGCTGCTGTAGCGCCACCGTCAACTGCTTTAGAGACTTCACTCATTTGATACTTGTTGGTGTAATAAATCATTTTGTATTCACCTTCAATGTCTGATTTTTTATAGTAATCAGCCAATGCTGTGAAAAGGAATGATCCTTTTTCAACTCTAAGATCTTCTTGTTTGATGCCATCACGGTTTTCACTTGTAAGGACTGCATAACTGACATCTGAGATATCGCCAACTTCTGCTGTGACTCTCTCTACAACTTGCTCATGACTAATTTTATTTCCCAAAGATGCTGGGAAGTGGTATCCGCAAATAAACATAATGTGCTCCTTATCTTTTTTTAATTAAGCTGTTGCTTTTTTGCCGATAGCATCTGCTTCGACTTCTTCTTCCAAACCAAATTCCATCAACAATGCCTCAAGGTCATCCATCTCTAACGGTTTAGGGATCACTTTAAGATCGTTCGCGATGATTTTACGAGCAAGCTCTTTGTACTCAAATGCTTGGTCTGTTTTATCAGCAAACTCAACAACGGTCATACGACGAAGCTCTGCACGTTGTACGTGGTTAGAACGAGGTACGAAGTGAATGAGTTGTGTTCCAATTTGCTCAGCAAGATGTTTTGCCAAGTCATACTCACGGTCTGTCATACGTGCATTACAGATAAGACCAGCAAGTCTAACACCACCAGTGTTTGCGTATTTCAAAATACCTTTAGAGATGTTGTTCGCCGCATACATAGCCATCATTTCACCTGACATAACGATGTAGATCTCTTGAGCTTTACCTTCACGAATTGGCATCGCAAATCCACCACAAACAACGTCGCCAAGAACGTCGTATGAGACGAAATCTAAATCTTGGTCATAAGCACCCTCTTCCTCAAGGAAGTTAATCGCTGTAATAACACCACGTCCTGCACAACCAACTCCTGGCTCTGGTCCACCAGACTCAGCACACATAATAAAACCTTCTGTAATATCTGTGTTATCTGGATCAAACTCAGCCGCACCTGGTTTACATACATCTTCAAGTTCGAGGTCTTCAACAGTACCTGCCTCACTTGCTAGTTGCATAATGGTACATTGTGCTTTTTCATGCAAGATAAGTCGTGTAGAGTCTGCTTTAGGATCACATCCAACGATAAGAATTTTCTTACCGAAGTAGTGCGCCATTGCCGCTAATGTATTTTGTGAAGTGGTAGATTTACCAATTCCGCCTTTGCCGTAAAAAGCAATTTGTCTGAGTTCAGCCATTTTGTTCTCCTTTGTGAGTTTATATTTCACCAGACACTTTTGCATATTGTGTTCCGTAGAAAAAAATACGCTTGAAAAAATAAAAATATAAAGCGAAATATTTACATGTAAAAAGTCAATATGCAAAGGTGGGTCATTGAGTATAATCCATTGCTATAATATGGAAAGGAAAGCGTATGCAAACATGGTTTGAAGAATATAAAACGATCATTATATTTTTACACATTTTTTCAGCGGTTGTGTGGGTAGGAGGTATGATTGCCATTAAAATTGCCGTACATCCTGTGCTTCAAAGCATTGACGAGCCAAAAATAAAACTTGGCAAAACATTACACATCGTAGGTCGGCTGTTTCATCTTGTTATGCCTTTTATTGGCATCATTGCTCTTTGCGGAGTTATCATCATACAAGGGACAGGTTTATCAGGAGTTATGGTTCATATAAAAGAAACCCTTTGGACGATTATGACGCTCAACTATACGTACATGTATATCAAACGAATGCAAGCACAAAAATGTTTTGATCTAGGAAATTTTGCCAGTGCCAAAGAGCACATGCGATTGCTCCCAAATATTTTATTGCCTTTCAATATTGTCTTGGGAATTGTCGCTATCTTCTTAGGAGTTATGCTTAGAGGTTAATTAAAGTAGCCTGTCCTCTTTTCCTTTCCTGTTTAAAAACAAGCAAGTTTACGAAATGAATAGGTTTCTAAAACAAGATGAAAAAAAAGTGGCTTAAAATGAAAAATTGCTAAAAATTAAGGGAGGGGAAAGGTGGAAACTGTCCCCTTTTTTCCTTTCATTCCTTGAAGATATAAACAAAAAGTTAAAAGAGAAGCCCTAACCTCTTTTACTACTTAAACCGTAGGACTGATCTTGGACGTGCTGTATCGTGCAGTCTGCCACGCTCCAGTAGCTGATTTACGTAACAAGAATAGCTCCTGATACTCCGAAGGTATGGCGACACCAGTTGCCTTGTTGGTTTCGATGCCTTTGGTCGCACTTCGAACAAACGCCCAGTCGATGCTGATTTGTACAACCTCTTTTATTTCATAGGTCATGGCAAATCCTACTTGATCGAAGACAGCAGGATAGATCATGGCAAGTTCATCTTTGCCCACTACCGTAGGCATACCAGGGGCCATTAATACACCGTCATCAGCATATGTTGCTAATATGCCAGCAACGTCTGCGCGATTGAACGCAGTCAAATAGGCAACTGCGTTCGCTTCAATCGAGACCAATTCTTTATTAACTGTTTTTTTCATATGCGTTCCTTGTAATTTTATTTTGTAAAATTCTATCCTAAGCTAACTTATATTTCTATTGGTTACATTATTGTAAGTAATATACTTTTATTTACCTATGCCAGTATACATTATAATTCAAAAAAGGAAAAAATATTAACTCTTTACATGTAAAGAAAAAACTTCTGCCTACTAATTGCACAAATGCCTAAGAAACCTTTTGATACAATTACGTATTATTTTTTTTGGAGTCTGTAATGAGCAGTATTGTTTTTTTAAACGGAGATTTTTGTAAAGAGGAAGATGCCAAAGTATCGATTTTCGATCGTGGTTATCTTTTTGGTGATGGCATCTACGAAGTTGTACCTGTTATTAATGGAAAAGTAATTGATAAAGAGCCTTTTTATGAGCGTTTCAATGCGAGTATGAGCAAAATTGGTCTTAAAGCGCCTTTTTGTAAAGTTGAGATTGAAACCATTTTAGACACTTTGATTGCTAAAAATGAGATCGTGGAAGGTGGCATCTATATGCAAGTGACGCGTGGTGTCGCACCTCGTGAATTCTACTTCCCTGAAAATACCCCAACAACGTTTATGGCATTTACCTTTAAAAAAGAGATCATCAAAAACCCTCTTGCAGACAAAGGTATTAAAGTAGTCAGTTGCGCTGATATTAGATGGAAAAGACGCGACATCAAGTCTATCTCACTTCTCGGTCAAGTTTTGGCTAAAGAAGAAGTCCACCAAAAAGGTGCTTATGAGGGTTGGATGGTTGAAGATGGTTTCGTTACTGAAGGAACTTCATCAGCGGCGTTTATCATTAAAGACGGTGTCATCATTACACGTCCTCTTTCAAATGCTATTTTGCCAAGTATTCGTAGAAAACTTCTTATGGAGTACACAAAAGCGCATAACATTAAAGTTGAAGAGCGTCTATTTACCATTGAAGAAGCGTTAAATGCAGATGAAGCGTTTATGGCAAGTGCAACTATTTTTGTTCTACCGATCATCGAGATTGATGGTAAGCCTATCGGCAGTGGAAAACCTGGTCCTATGGTGAAAAAACTACGTGAAATGTACATTGAAGCTGCGCTCAAAGAAGCAAACGCTTAATTAGAATTTTCTCAAAAGAGGCTTTACATGTAAAGCCTCTTCCTTCTTAAATTTACACTTTCTCGTTCATCTGCCGAATCAATTTTACACTCAAAAGATCAAGTGGCTCTCCACGCTCTGTTAATTTTTCAATCAACAAATTTCTACGCTCTTCCGTGAGATTTTGCCCTGCTTTGAGTTTAAAAGAGATTGATTGTGGATGAAGCGCGCAAATACCTATATTTTCGATTGCTTTTTTATACATTGGGTTATTTGCTTCAATCACATCGTATCCACCTTCGGGCTGAAGTTTTTGCATCAGCGCATTAAGGATGGCACACTTTTGATGAGGCTCATCGACACTCTCGACATTTCCAGCAAAATGCACCGAGATATAAAGCTGTGATGCAGGGCATGCGGAACGTGTATTGCTAAAATACGATGGCAATAAAGAGAGTGGTTTAACCACGCTGTACGTTGCCTTCGGGTTTTGGGCAATGGCATTCATTTTTCGCCCTTCTTTAGCGCCATGAAAGCAAATGCGCTCTTCATACCAGACAAAATTAAGTGGCACGCCATAAGGCTCATCACCATCAATGATTGAAAGGGTGCCAAACTCACATGTCGCCAACAACTCTTCAAATAATGCTCTATCGTGAACTTCAAATTCTGCTCTTCTCATCGTCTTTCCTATGCTGTTTGAGTTGCATGGGTCATCATGATTTTCATCATAGCTCTCGCCCATGGGTAATTCTTTTTAATAAGCTCACATTCATCACCATCGTATATGATTTTCGCATTGCCAGAGAGTAAAAACCCTGCCCCTGCTCCATGCAACCCTTCCACTTCACGACTTCCAACCGTCACTAAAACCCTATTGTCGTGTGATAAAATCTCTTCCATCGTGTTCATTCCTCCAACGGGAACAATGAAATTATCGTTATTCACTGTCACAAATGAATGCCATGTATTGACCACATGCGGAAAATCTTGCCCTTGAGCAACAATAGCAACAGTCCCCTCTTTTTGCATAATTGATTTTAATATATTTGGAATCACTTAACACTCCTAGTTGATTATTTTAAATTGTAATTGTGGTATTATATTCTCAAACTGTACTCTACACAAGAGCCAGTTAATGAAATATTTTAGGGGTCAGTTATGTATGTTTTAGATAAAGAAACCACAAAACCACTCTACATACAACTCTACGATGCCATCAAAAAAGAGATTTTAAATAATCTTATATGTGGATCAAAACTTCCCTCTGTCCGCAAAGTGGCTACAGAGTATAAAATCAGTAAAAACACGGTTGAATTGGCATACAAACAACTCTATGCCGAAGGGTATATCGAGAGTGTTCCCAAAAGTGGTTATTTTGTTGCTGATACGTTGCTAGAACCGCATGACGATACTATCATCATCCCTAAAACAAAGACTGAGCCAACAGCAACGTTGCGTTATGACTTTTTCCCTGCACGATTGACGCATGACGCGTTTCCTTTGAAACTCTGGAAACGTCTTTTTATCAAAGCGATGGAAGAAAGCTTGGATTTTGGAGCATACGGTGATAGGCAAGGAGAACTAGGGCTGAGAACTGAAATCTCAAAGTACCTTATCAAATCGCGTGGCGTCGTCTGTGATGCTTCTCAAATTATAGTTTGCGGAGGGTTCAACGACTCAATGAGTTTGATAGCCGCACTCTTTACCAAGCAATTCAACGAGATCGCCATAGAGCATCCAGGGTATCCCGCTACTGGCAAAATATTTACAGAATATGGCTATACGATTACGCCGATTGAGGTAGATCACAATGGTTTAAATATCGACCAACTTGAAGCAACAGAGGCAAAGCTGGTTTATATTACGCCATCGCATCAGTACCCTACGGGTGTCAATATGCCAATTACCAACCGCGCCAAGCTTCTGAATTGGTCAAAACGCGCTGGAGGAATCATTATCGAAGATGACTATGACAGTGAACTCAGGTACCAAAATCGCCCTATTCCCTCACTTCAAGGGCTTGACAACGATGATAGAGTCATTTACGTTGGAACCTTTTCAAAATCACTCTCTCCTGCTCTGCGTGTCAGTTATCTTGTTCTTCCACATCGTTATAGAGAAGCTTATAAAAAGCTATGTCTGATGCGTCATCAACGATGCTGTGTAGCCCTTCCTACGCAAAAAACGCTAGAGCACTTTATGGCAGGCGGACATTGGGATCGACATTTACGTAAAATTCGCACACTCAATCGTAAAAAACACGATTTGATGAAAGAAGCATTAAAAAAAGCGTTTGGAGAGATGATCGAAATTATCAGTGAAGGCGGTGGACTTTCTATCATTATGCGCCCCACTATCACCATTAACCTGCAAAAACTAAAAGCTAACGCACTGCAAGAAGGTGTCAAACTTTATCTGGGAAGTGACTACTATGGAGATGCGTGGGAGGCCATTAAAATGGGCTTTGGAGGGTTACAGGAAGAAGAGATAGAAGATGCCATTGTGCTCCTTAAAAAGATATGGCTAAGAACCCTTGAAGCATAATGCTTCATTTTGTAATTTTTCCGTTTTATCTTTTCTCATTACAACGCTTTTGTCACACGCATGATGTACAATTAAACAAAAAGAGCTGACATGCTTACATTGGCTAAAAAAATTCAACATTTTGTTGATCTCATTGTTGCTAAGTCGCTTTCCCATAATGAAGAGGAAATGTTTAGACTCAATCATTATGTATGGATCGCTCTTTTGATGTTGCCTGTTGCCTTGTGTTCAGGTGCTTATAATGCCTACATCAACAATTATGCGTTAGCCTTTTTGATCATACTCTTTTCAGGGCATATGGTTGGCTCACTGTTTCTCATTCCTACCATCCAAAAGACGTATCTGCTCTACCATGGCGCAAACCTTCTCTATGCTTTTTTGATTCTTTTCATGGTATTTCATGCTGACTCAGAAAACTCCCGCATTCTTTGGGCTTACATCTATCCCATTGGCATCATCTTTTTATTTGGACATCGCCTTGGCTTTTTATGGAGCTGTTTACTCTTAGGCATGATTATCGGGCTTTTTCTTGTTGTTCCTGAAATTCATACGATCTATAGTATTCCCTTTCAAGTGCGTTTTGGTATCTCGTATCTTGTTGTAGCGATTATTAGCAGTTGGGTGGAATACCACGGTTCTCGCTCACATCAAGCACTTTTATTAGAGCAAAAATTACTCAATGAAGAGATAGAACAACGCAAAATACTAGAACATGAGCTCAAACGACTCGCTCAAACCGATCCACTTACCTCTTTATACAACCGAGGTTACTTCTTGGAATCGGCCGAAAAAGAGCTCAAACGTGCCCAACGCTATAACACTTCTATCTGTTTGGCAATCCTTGATATTGACCATTTTAAGAACATCAATGACACCTATGGTCATCCTGTAGGCGATGTTGTGCTGCAAGCTATCGCTAAACACTGCCTTGTTAACTTGCGCGAAACAGACCTTGTCGCACGTCTTGGTGGTGAAGAGTTTGCTTTTTTACTTTTACATGTAAACGAAGATGAAGCTAGAGCAAAGATGGAAAATTTAAGACAAGAGATAAGTGAACTCAAAGTGCCCTATGATGGTGAAAAAACGCTGAGTGTCACGGTCAGTATTGGGTTAGCTCTGCTTTCTTCACAGACCAAACGATTTGATGAGCTCTACATCCGAGCGGATGAAAAGCTCTACCAAGCGAAAGATGCGGGGCGTAACTGCGTTCGTTAATTAATTGGAAGATTTTTTAGCAAGCGTATCTTTTTTAGTAACACCATTGATATCTAAACCGTAGCGATTATAACCGCCTATAAAGATTTTCTGTGCGGGATCAAAATTGTCAGAACATGCTTCTTTGTCATATTTCACCATAAATTTTTTCTCGTTTTCTGCAACGGTTAAGTAGTACTCAACACCCTTATCCACCATAGCGATTTTAGAGAAATCTTTACACTGCTTTTTAAGATCATCTGGAAGCGTGTGGTATTTGTTAAGTTCTGCAAGAATTTGCTTATACTGTGTTGTGGTTGAGTCAAAAAAGACTTTGTTTTGCTCTGCGTGGACTTTGTTTACAACCAGTGACATATCTTTTTGTTTAAAGGTATGCGGTAAATTTGGGGCGAGATTTTGTGCCATGAATGTAGCGTACATCTCTGGTGTAATGTTAAAGGGGAGTGCCATTTTAGGTGTTTCAGCATAGACATAAACCCCTAGAGCCAATCCTAAAACCATACATGCTTTTTTAAGCGTTTTCATTTTTAAGTATCCTTCAATTAATTGCGTTATTGTAGCTCATTATTATGAATCAATCGTGAATAACACTCTTCTTTTCTTGAAAATAGATAAAAAATCCAAGCCCTAAGAAAACGAGTCCCATGCCAAACCACGCTTGAACATTAGGCAGCGGTATTCCTAAAAAAAGCATTTCTCCAAGAAGCGCAAAGATGACTTCACTTGCTTGCGTTGCATCCACTGCGGCGAGTTCGCTGGACTTATGCGCACGGTGTCGTGCCAGTAAAAAAAGTGTGGTTGCCACTAGTCCTGAGAGCAGTGCTACTAAAGAGGTGTTAAACATCTGTCCAAATGTTGGTGCAGGTGGATTGATGAATGCAACAAGTAAAACCCAAAATGGAAGTGAACCCAAAGAGAGCAAGAAGACCTTATTGAAGGCATTTTCCAGTAATGGAGAGTCAATTTTAGGAAAATGTTTATGCCCGTGTTTTGACTCCCACACAAGCTGGTTTCCGAACGGATAACAAAACGCTGCAATGAGCACAGGAAACGCACCCTTAGCAAACTCCATAAAATGAAAATGCACGATGTGTGAAGTATTGATAAGCCCAACGCCTATAACGATGATGGTTGAAAAAACCCAAATACGTTTGGGAAACACTCTGCCAAAAAGCATCAACACAAAAAGCGAAGCGATGATGGTAAGTTGCCACGTAGCAGCTATTACCCAAGCGGGGGCGTAGTCTGCGCTGAAACATAAAAGCGCGTAAAAACAGCCAAACCCAATGCTTCCAGCTACCGTCCAAAAGAGCCAATGCTCACAAAAAAGTTTTAAAAGTGCATGAAGAGGTTTTTTGCCTTGAAAAAGACGAATGACGATGAGTAAAAACAGTATCATAAAAACATAACGAAGCGACGCAGACCAGACCCAGTGACCGCCTTCTAAGCTCATAAGACGGTTAAGCACAAACGTTGAGCTAAAAAAAAGTGCAGAGAGCAACCCAAGTGCGATCAAAGCTGGCATGTATCATCCTAAATATCCTAAATAAAGTGCTATTATACCCATACTCGCGCAAAAGTCGTGCTTGAAAAATAAGCTTTGAAGCTTTACATGTAAACTAAAATTGGTTATGATAAAACGGTTGAGAGAAGGAGAAAAGCATGGAAGACGAAGCGCAATTTTGGGAACAATTTTACGAAGCATTAAACCGTTATGCGCCCATAAGTCGTGATGAATTTGCACTTTTGAAACCGTATCTCAAGCTTAGAGTTACCCCAAAAGGCGAAATGCTTCAAGACAACTATACGCCTGCAAATGCGATCTATTTTATCTGTAAAGGCTTGTTGCGTACTTACTACTTGCATGAGCAAAGTACGATTTACACCAAAAACCTCTTTATGGAAAATTACTTTTCTGCCTCTGTCGTTTCCCTTTTAACGGGTGAAAACTCTTACATGTGTATTCAAGCGTTGGAGCCGAGCATTCTTATAGAAATAAACTATAAAGGCTACCGACATCTTATAGACACAACTGAAGCGTTTAAAAACTTTTATATCTGCTATCTTGAAAAAAACTGGATCATCGAAAAAGAACAAAACGAGATCTCGCTCATCATTGACAACGCTACCACACGTTACCAAAACTTCTTAAAAAAATTCCCAGACATTGAGAAAAGAGTTTCACAGCATCACATTGCAACGCATCTTGGCATTACGCCCACACAACTTAGCCGCATCAGAAAAAGTCTCAACATAGGTAAATGACACCATTTTTAAAATCCGATACGATAACGTCCACTTTTGCTAAAGGACGTTCATGTCAAACGGATTCAAAGCACACCTTATGGTGCTTCTTGCCACTTTTTTAGTCGCAGGTTCTTTTATTGTTTCAAAAACGCTATCTGGTGTCATTCACCCTATTTCACTCAATCTTCTTCGTTTTATCATCGCATCTCTTTTTCTTGCACCTTTTGTGCTGATGCGTTCTCGTAAACGCGCACTGATGCTGAGTACATTTCCTAGAGGACTCATGATTAGCCTCTTTTACGCACTCTACTTCATCGCTTTTTTTAAAGCACTTGAGTACACAACCGCTCTAAATACAGGAACACTTTACACGCTTGTTCCGCTTATAACAGCTATTTTGTGCATTTTCTTCTTTAAAGAACACATCAGTCCAAAACAACTCTTTATCTACCTGTGTGGCATCGTAGGCACACTCATCGTCGTCTTTCAAGGAGACATCAACCTTCTACTGCACTTTTCACTGAGTACTGGTGATGTGATCTATCTAGGAGCTGTTGTTGCTATGGCAATTTATTCTATCTGCACCAAATACCTCCACCGAGAAAAGGATGACACAAGCGTGCTGGTTTTTATGACACTATCAGGTGGTTCGGTGTGGATGGGAATGGCTTTAATACTCTTTGACATTCCTTTACAATGGGGAAATTTGAGCTATGAAAATGTAAGTTACCTGTTTTACCTTGCCATTGTTGCGACTTTTTTCACGGTTTATTTGTACCAAAAAGCGTCCATACTCATTGGACCCAAAAAGGTTATGGCGTATGTTTACCTAAGTCCTGCCAGCATCGCCCTTCTGCTTTACTTTTTAGAAGGTACAACGCTCTCGTTTGAAGTGTGTTTAGGCATTTTTATTTCAGCCGTTGCTACGTTTTTATTGCTTTTTTAACTTTACATGTAAAGATTTAGTGGGTAATACTTATGCAACCTTGCAAATACTCTTTGCACGCACCCGAGATAAAAATACGCTCTTCACTCACACGACAATAAAGCACACCCGTGCGCGCAGAAGCTTGCAGTGCTACAAGGTTGTCTTGACCTAAGCGTTTCGCCCAAAACGGTGCAAGACCTGCATGGATGGAACCTGTTACGGGGTCTTCTACACCGCCGTTAGCTGGCCAAAAGTAGCGTGAAACAAAGTCATACTCAGAACTTGGAGCTGTTACCACGACATCAAGGGGTGCCAGCATTTTAAGTTTTTCAAGATCAGGCACAACATTTTTGACATCATCCTCGTCTTCATACACCGCAAAGTAAGCTTGTTGGTTTTTGTAAAACTCAATAGGTTTTATGGAAAGCCCACTTTTAAGTGCTTCAGGAACTTCGGTTACACGTTCAGGCGCACGGTTGGGGAAACTCATTTCGATGAGTCCATTTTCGCGCTCATTGACCTCGATGGTATTGACCGCTTTTGCCCAAAATTTGAGAGTGCCTTTTTCGCCAAGATGGTTAAAGATAACATACGCACTCGCCAACGTCGCATGACCACAAAAGTCGATCTCTTTCAGCGGTGAAAACCAACGTATCTCATACACACCTGCATCGTTTCGCACAAAAAAGGCTGTCTCTGAGAGGTTGTTCTCAGAGGCAATGCTTTGCATTACAGATTCGGATAGCCAACTATCAAGAGGAACAACAGCGGCTTGGTTGCCTTTGAACAATTCTTTGGTGAAAGCATCTATGACGTAGATGGGGAATTGGGAGAGTTTCATAGTCTTATCCTCATTAAAGTTCTTTTATTTTAAATTCAATTTTTTCTAATACTGAATAAATCTTCTTTTGTTTAATTTAATTCCACTAAAATTTTCCAAAATATATTTAATACAACTTCCCAAACAAGTCCAAATGTGTCAAATAAAGCCTAACATCAAACTCTAATTGATGGTAACTTGACTCCATTTTTTCGCACATGGCGTAGAACGATTTATTGTGCTCTTTCTCTTTAAGGTGGGCAAGTTCATGCACGCAGATCATTTTTAAAAAAGCTTCTGGGGTATTTTTAAACACGGTTGCCACGCGGATTTCACTTTTACTTCTAAGGCGTCCACCGTGGTTTTTGATGGTCACGCGATGCAAGCCTAAAGCGTCGTTGATGTCGTTTATTTTGCCATCGTAAAGCACTTTGGTGATGGGCTCACTTTTGCGAAGAAACTCCGCTCTTAGTTCCATGACGTAGGTGTAGAGTGCCTTGTCACTGGAGATATTGTGCGTGGTTGGATACTTGGAGAGCAGGTACTTTCCTAGTTTTTCTTGAGCGATGAGATGGCGTATCTGATCTTTGAGATGTTCAGGGTAATGGGCGATGTATTCTAAATTTGGCACGGTTAGCACTTTTTACATGTAAAGATTTTTTTGATGGTCTCTTGCATTTTTGCGATGTTCTCTTTGCTTGATTTTTCAATGCACACTTGCTTATCAACAATGAGTTCTTGCTCTAACAGAGCGATGATCTGCTCTAGGCAAACACTATGTGTTGTATTGTAGCGCTTGATGCGCTCGATTTGGCTGTTTTTGTCTTGCACTCTTCCAAAGGCATTTTGGAGAGGCTTAAAGCTTTTGGAAAACTGAGTTAGCTTTATGGCATCGGCATTGTAGCGAAGTTTTTTATAGTGAAGTCTTAGCTTATGGAAGCGTTCATTTGGGGCATTGAGACTGATTTTAGAAGATGCTTTCGCGATCTTTTTCAGGCGTGCTGAAAGTATCTCTTGGACATAGGTGAAGAGTTTTGCTTTGGATTTTGGAAGGCAGAGCAAATCATCACTTTGAATGGTTTGAAGTTGCGCAATCAAAGCATCTTTAAACGCTTTCGTGTACTTTGCTTCAAAAGCTTTGTATGCCTCTTCTTTTTCCGCTTTGAGCTTTGCTTCTAAGTCTTCAAACTCAGGCAAACATGAAGGATCAACCATGGTTTTATACGTTTCAATGCATTCTAAAAAAACGTCGATGTCGCGCATCTCATTGGTCTCTTTTTGGAGAGATTTTAGGATTTTTTCTAAAGTAAATTTACGCTTTTCTTCTATAAACTCGCTAAATTCTAAACAAACAGATCGTGCCATGCGAACACTTATACGGTACTGATGCAAACTTTCAGGCTCTTTTGTCTGCAAAAAATTATTCAAGTGTTCCGTAATGTTCTCTATGGTTTTTAAAAGTGTGTTTTTCAGCAAAGACTGAACGCTGTGACGATCTAACGTAACTGTTTTAGGGGACATATGAGCACCTTTGTATGTTTAAAACGGGAGTTAAAAGAAGTAACATGTTCTTGGATCGATACAAAAAATTGTAGTCTTTTAAGATTAATTCCACGTTAATAGAACAGTTTTTGCTTCTTGTTAAGCATCTGTATATAAAGGCGCGTTATAATATGCCAAGACTATACAAATAGAGACACAAAGGCTTTTTAATGCAAGAAGATATGAACGAAACACTCCAAAATCTAGCCACGCTTGAGGCTCCGAAACGTAACTGCGCTTTGGTTTATCTAAAGCTTATTTTGTTGCCAACACTGGCGTACGTTTACTTTTTACTTGGTTTTTTAGGCATTTTACACTTTAAAGTTGGTATTCACAGCATTGTGCTTATTGGGTTTATTTACATTGTTTCACTCATTTTTGCCAAACACAATGGCGAATTTGGTGCCTGCACATTTGCTCGTTACTCTAAAGAGTTCCAAAATGAACTTCACGCGTATATCTCCAAAAACTTAATGCGCATAGGCGACAAGCTCAAGTCCAATGCCTCGTTTGAAAATTTTGTCGACAGTTATGTAAAAGGCATTCGCAATGACAACTACGCTTCTGTAGCGGCGTCCATTTTCCCTACGATGGGTATTTTGGGTACGTTTATCTCCATTGCATTAACGCTTCCTGACTTTTCATCGCAAAGTGCTGGTGCGCTTGAAAATGAGATATCACTTCTTTTAAGTGGTGTGGGTACAGCGTTTTATGTTTCTATTTACGGCATCTTGCTCTCTTTGTGGTGGATTTTCTTTGAAAAAAGAGGTCTTAGCCGTTTCGATAGAGAAGTAGCAGCCATTCAAGACTCAACCGCAGCACTCTTTTGGACAAAAGAAGAGATAGAGCATGCCTATTTACAAGAAAATCTTCAACATTTTGAGCGCATAGAAAAGATGTTTGAACGTCTAAGCTCAAACGACTTTTTTGACCATTTGGGTCAAACCATCGAGTCAAAATTTGGTCTGTTTGATGAGATGCTCTCCCTTGAAGCAGCAGCCGTTAAACGCGGGGCGGAACACATCAAAGAAGGTATGGAAGCACTCTCTCGTTCACAAGAAAAACAGCGTGATTTAGCGCTTGTACACGAAGACATGGTTTTGCAACTCAATCGTTTCAATGAGACAACATCCGCTTTACATGTAAAGATGGTTGAAAGCAATGAAGAGATGATAACAACCAACCAAGAGGTACTTCGAGCATTGAAAGAGGCAAGTGCGGCACGCCTTGAAACTGCGCCCAATGAAGAGGTCGAGTCACTTAAAGAAAGCCTCAAGATCATCGACGCGGAAACCGAAGAGATCATCCAAAAAATGGATGCGTTAAAGTAATGCGTTACAACCGTTCACGAAGCTCAGACCAAAATTTTTGGGTTTCATATGCCGACTTGATGGCGGGATTGTTGTTTGTGTTTATCTTGCTTATTGGCGCGATTGTGGTGAAGTATGTTTACGTGCAAACCGATCTTAAGGGCATCAAGAACGATCTTGAACAGCAAACGAAAGTTTTGCGCCTTAACCAACAAGAGCTTTTAGCCAAAAAACGCGACTTTTTAAGACTCAGTGCCAATATGAATGAGACGAATGCCTCTTTGCAAATCGCGCAAGAGCTACTCACTCAAAAAGAGTCAAGTCTTGATGAAGCAACAGCAAAACTACAACTGAGCGACAGAGAGATCGAAAATCTCAAAAAGCTTCTGCTCGACACCGAGCTGGCTCGTGATGAAGTCAAAGGCGAGTTGGTTGCAAGCCAAATGGAACTTGGAACAACCACTAACACGCTCAAACTCAAAGAGGGAGAGCTTGAACTTTTAAGTGCCAAATTACTTGAAAACAGTGCGGCACATCAGCAGTTGGTCGAAGACTTGAACCTAACCAAAACGCGCATCAAAAATCTAACAGGTATTCGCATCAAAGTGGTGCAAGAACTTAAAGATAAACTGGGCAAAAAAATCAACATCGATCCGAACAGTGGGGCGATTCGTCTTCCCGCTTCCGTGTTGTTTGCCGTGGATTCATTTGAGCTGAAACCTGAAGCCAAAAAACAGCTCAAAGAGACACTACAACCTTACCTTGACGTGCTTTTAAACGATGAAACCATACGTGAGAATATCGACCATATTGTCATCGAAGGACATACGGACTCTGATGGTAGCTACATGCACAACCTTGATCTTTCGCAAAAAAGAGCTTACTCGGTCATGGCGTTCATCTACTCACTCGATGAAAAACGTACTGCACTCTTACAAAAATACCTCAGTGCCAACGGAAGAGCGTACAGTGATCTTATCCTCAAAAATGGAATCGAAGATAAAGAGGCCTCTAGGCGCATTGAGATTAAGTTTAACCTCTCCAACAAAAAAGCAATCGAAGAGATCGAAACCTTTTTACACCGCAAAGAATAAATGAAGAAGGCTCTTAATGCCTTCTTTGCTCTTACTTAAAATTCCCCTTCGTTTTTTCACTTCACACATTTTTTATAGCAAGGTAAAAAAATTATGTTATGATTATTCATAGTGACAAAAGGAGGCTCCTTTGGCTATTATTCAAAAAAATATTTGGACGATTTTTTATATCCTCTTGACCAGCGCCTTTGTTTTTCTAGGGATTGTCTCATACGCTAAATGGAATAGCATCCATGAAAAATACGCAACCGATCAAACCAATCTTGTAAAACTTGTCTCCAATGCAACACACTCGCTTTTTCTGACACAAGAGATGATGCTGAACATCTTGGGAGACCAAATTGTCAAAGATAATGACCCCCGTATTTTAGATGATTTGCTTCTCATCAATCCTTCGGTTGTTGCATTTGGATTTGTTGATCCTCAAGGTAACTACCTTTACACCAGTTCCAATTTTGATAAAACAAAACGTCCCAATCTAAGAAGCCAAGCCATTACGAAAGACTCCTTTGACTATACATTAACTCAAAACAAAATGGTACTAGGAAGAACTTATTTTATCGCGGGAAGTGGACGCTGGGGAATTCCAATTCGTAAAACGGTTTATGACGATTTTGCTCAACCCATCGGCGTCATGACAGCTGGTCTTGGCATAGAAGGTGCCTTCAAAATTTATACGGAAAACCTCTCTCTTGGAGATTACAACACCGTCACGCTCATACGTGACCATGACCAATTTGTTCAGTTTCAATCCTCCAACCACGAGACACCCAAAAACCTTTACGAAGCGCCTTTAGCCAATCATTTTTTGCATAATATTATAGAGAGCATCACACAAAAATACAACATTTCCGCTGAAGAGATCAAACAAAAAAGTGAAATTTTTGATGTAGAAATGGCTCACAATGATGGAAGGTCTGTACAACTTGCCCTTAAATACGATCCTCGTTATGAACTGTGGATACTCTCAGAGGTTGAGCATTCACAGATCGTACGCGATTTTATTCAAAACTTTATACTGTATGTACTTACCCTTATCATTGTACATACCGTTCTCTTTTTTCTCTTTAAACTGATTGCAAATGCAGAAAACAAACGAAGAAAAGATTTGATTTTTCAAGCAACCCATGATTCACTTACCCAACTACCCAATCGGAGTTATCTCCAGCAATGTATGAAGGATAGGATCTATGATGGAGCTCCTTCGTTTAGTCTTTTTTATCTTGATATGGACCATTTCAAAAACATTAATGATAGCTTCGGTCACCATTTTGGTGATTTGGTTCTCATTGAATTTTCCAAACGTCTCTTGCGTGTTGTGCCTAAAGAGAGCATTGTGATTCGTCAAGGAGGAGATGAGTTTATTATCTTAAGTTATCTTGCCAATGATGATGCGCTGCTTGCACATGCACAAACGATCATGGATGAAATCTCTCAACCCTATCACATCAAGCAATTTAATTTTGTCATTGGTGCCAGTATCGGCATTGCCAAATATCCAGAACACGGCGAGTCATTAGATATGCTCTTACGCGCCTCTGATATTGCGATGTATGAGGCTAAAAAGTATAAAAACAGTGTTCGCCTTTTTGTCCCTTTTATGCAAGAGGGGTATCTTAACCGTGTCAATGTAGAGCAGATGTTACGTAAAGCACTCACAAAGAATGAACTCTATATGGCATATCAGCCACAGATGGATAACCATGGAAATCTTTACGGTGTTGAAGCGCTTGTGCGATGGCAAAGCGAGGAGTTAGGTCTTGTTCCTCCCGATAAATTCATTCCTATTGCGGAAGCATCGGGTCTTATGCCTCATCTTGGGCATTTCATTATTAACACAACCCTTCAAGAGATGAAAGCGTTACAAGTAGAACTTGGAGTAGCTTTTCAGACCTCTATCAACATTTCCATCAAACAGTTTATGGAAGCACATTTCTTGGAAAAACTAACAAAAGAAATAGAGCTTGCAAAGCTGGCACATGTTTCATTGTGTTTGGAGATTACCGAGAGTCTGTTTATCGAAGATATTGACTACATTTTGCCACTTTTAGAAAAAATCCGTGACATGGGATTACATATTTCGATGGATGATTTTGGTACAGGGTACTCTTCTTTGAGTATCTTGCGCAAACTACCCATTGATGAATTGAAAATTGATAAAAGCTTTGTCGATACCATTTTAAATGACATCACCGCTGAAAAAATGGTTCAAAACATCATCACCATCGGTAAAAATTTCGACTTGTATATTTTAGCCGAAGGCGTGGAAACTAAAGAGCAAGAAACGGTGCTTCGAAACTTAGGATGTGACAGATTTCAAGGCTATCTTTATGCTAAGCCTTTAGCATATGATGCACTCAAAGTATTTTTAGAGAGGCAACAAAAGAACTAAACCATCTCTATAGATGAAAAAGTCGGAGTTTCCATTAAAAATAAGCCATATTTATTCTAAAAAACCTTTAGCTTTTAGAGCTTCTATCGTCATGAGTTTACGAAGCGGTAGCTCATCTGGTAAAGAGGTTATTAGATTGGTTGCAAAGAAATAAACACCTTTAGAATTTTCCACATAGCCTACGTACCAACCATGATGCTCTGCATCTTTTGGTACTGCCCAGCCTGTTTTAGCCCTTAGCACGTAGCCTTTCCCTTGCTCGTCTATCATAATGGATTTAAGAATGTCAATGTGTTCTTGATGAAACGGCACGTCATTTTTATAAAGCTTTTTCAAAAAGGCGATCTGCTCGTATGCGCTGATGCGAAGCTCTCCATCGAGCCAAAAGCGCTCCAGATCGGGGGTTGCTTTTTCATTGCCATAGTGAAGTTTTTTCAGATACTCGTTGTACTTTTCAAACCCAATGTTACGTGCAAAAAGCTGATAACACCAGACACAAGAGCTTTTAAAGGCTGATTTTAAACTTTGGTTTTGATTCCATGCACGCACACTTCGCTCCACACCATCCCATACGATGGTCGAGTCGGCATTAATGACATTTTCTTGGAGGGCTATAAGGGTATTGGGGATTTTAAACGTTGAGGCTGGAAGCAGAGGTGTTCGGGCGCGCTCCTCATTGTACACATAACGCTCTTTGCCATCAAGTGATTCGATGAGCATCGTCCCTTCTATCGTTTCATTTTCAAAAAGAGTTTTTAAGGCCGTATCTTCCGCTAAGACGTTTTGGGTTAGTAAAAGTAGTGAGCCTAACACCCAGAAAAATTTTGTGAACATACCACCTCTTTAAAAGTTTATGGAAAATCATAGTCTATTTTGCTTTACATGTAAAGTAGAAAGTAAAGGTTTACCCTAGTGTGCTACAATGAAAATAGCATAGAAAAATTCCAGAAAAAGGGTCATCATGAAACAGACGATAGAAGAATTTTTCGAAACCCTTAGCAAAAGCAGTGAAACTTCTGTTGAAAAACTAGCTTATATTATCAGCGAAATTCGCCCTAAATCTATCGGTCATATAGACGAGAGTATTGACATAATAGAAGCGATTATAAGTCACCTTGAAGCATTCCCAAACGTAAGAGAACCGCTTTCGTATGAGTTTAATGAATGGCTCATAAACTCCAAAATTTCTAGTAACATCGCTTCTTTGGGGATTCTTTCCAAGCAAGGGTTTAAAGATGAGATGAGCAACCGTTTTTACAATAAATTTTTACCGAAAGCGCCTCAAAAAGGCGATTTTACCTCTTTGTTTGCAACGCTTTTTCCTCACAAAAAAGACCCTCTTTGGGTCAATGCTATCGATGACACACTCTGGGCAAAGTTTTGGAGCACACTCTTATACAGTGAAGCTTTACATGTAAAGACCCAATTCTATCTTTTTCATGAGCTTGTCTATGCAGCTGAGATTTTAGCGATTTGGATTGCGGCAGAAGAATTTGATGAGCATTATATACGTTTAGATAGCACTTTGTTGACCAAAGACTCAGCGTTTATCGCTTTGCAGCGAGAGATCAGCATTCTGTCTCGTTCCATTCAAAATGAAGATGCAGAAGCAGAATTAACGAAGCTTGATTTTCAGCATATCGATGTTTTAATTTCTCAATCTCAGAATCAAGTCAATTTTTTACGCAAACAGTCGCTTGATAAAGGTATTTTAGTCTCGTTAACCTACAACCTTGAACGCTTAGATCAAATCATCCAAAGAGCGCAACAGTGTGTTAAACTTATCCAAGAATTTGATACAGTGGCCTTTTACACAACTTTGCTGCCACTGTTTAAAGAAGTTGTTGAAAAAAACTGCTCGCGCAATTCACTGAGTGAAGTACTCAATCAAAACATCAAGATATTAGCTAAAAGTATCGCGAACAATGCCAGTGAACACGGGGAACACTACATCACCGAAAATACCAAAGAGTACATCGGTATGTTTTTAAGTGCCAGTGGTGCGGGCATTGTTATCGCTTTAATGGCGTTGATAAAAATAACGATCATGCAGAGTGGTTTTTCCCCCATCGTTGAGACTATTTTTGCAAGTTTAAATTATGGTTTTGGTTTTGTGCTTATCCATCTTTTGGGCTTTACCGTAGCAACCAAACAACCTGCCATGACTGCCTCTACCTTTGCAAAAGCGGTTGATAGAGCAGATGCAAAGCAAGCAGATCAGCGTAAACTTGTGGCCTTATTCATGCAAGTAAGCAGGTCTCAATTTGCTGCGGTTGTGGGCAATGTTACGCTTGCGTTGAGCGTTTCATGCCTGATCGGATTTATTTACATACACAATGACACCCCTATTCTATCAGAGCAAGAACTTCACTACTACACACAAAATTTCAATCCTTTTCCTGGGCTTTTCTATGCCGCCATTGCAGGCATTTGGCTCTTTACATCAGGCTTGATTGCAGGGTATTTTGATAACCGAGCAAGCTATTTGGACTTGAAAAACCGGTACATGCATCTTCCCATTTTAAAAAAAATCAGTTCTCAGTTCGTTCGAGAGAAAATCGCAACGTACTTACACAACAACCATGGCGCAATCATGGGCAATTTTTACTTTGGAATTCTTTTAGGCATTACCCCTTTTGTAGGGCACATGCTTAACCTTCCTTTAGATATAAGACACGTTGCCTTTTCATCAGCCAATCTCGGCTACATCGTCGCACAAGGCGAACTCTCTTTTCTTGATTTTATCGTAGGTTTAGTGTTTGTTTTGATGATAGGTTTGGTCAATCTCAGCGTCAGTTTTACACTAGCCCTCAAAGTCTCACTCAAATCACGCGATGCTGATTTTGGTAATTTTTTCTCTTTTGTCAGGCTACTCTTTCACGAAGCAAAACGAAAACCATTGGAGCTTTTCTTTCCTCGTAGAACAAGTTGAGGAGAAAGGTTGATGTAGCATGCGTATGGTGTTGTGAAGCATTGTAAGATGGGGTCAAAAATTTAGACCCCGTTTTGTTTGTTACCTTTACATGTAAAACTGAATTGGCTATGATTTTGTGTAAAATCCCTCAAGGACGTGCGATGGTAAAAGAAAACCTCAAAAATAAAGATTTATGCAAAATTCGCACAATTACCTCATTTTTAACACTGACTTCCGATAAAAGTCAATGGGAAGAGACCATCTGTAAAGCCGCAAGCTTTGGCGGAGCATTAGCCAAAGAGTTTAACGCGCAGGGTTACCACGTTCAGTCGATTCGCATCGTTACCAATGCCTTTGGAGAGTACTTAGACACCTCGTCTTACCACGCCATCATGAAAGACATGCATATCCTCTCTGAAGTGCTTAAAAGCCCTCTGATGCCTGCCATTCGCATTCGTTTTGCCATAGGTGAAGCAAAGACTAAAGAGGAGATAGCCATGTTGCCTGAGCTTATCAAAGCGTATGGTGACATTTGCAATGCATGTGTCAATGTCGATATCGATGAACTAAGCGTTGTCGATCGCGATCTTACACTAAGTTGTGCCGAAGCAGTGGTCGAAATAGGCAAAATCACCCCTCGAGGTGAAGGCAATTTTAACTTTACGATTAACTACAACTGCAAGCCACACATTCCTTATTTTCCAGCGTCTTACCATAACAGCCATGATGAAAACTGTTTTGCACTCGGACTTGAAACACCCGACCTGCTTGTCGAAGCACTCAAAAGCCTCAAAGAAGAGAAAAACCACAATCTTAAAATGCAAAAATCCTACGCCATTATGAGAGATAGCTTACAGTACCACATCAACACGATCCTTGGCATCACACATGCGTATGAGCACCCTTACAAAACCAAATTTGCAGGCATCGACACTTCTGCCGCACCTTCTAAAAACTGCGCTTCGATGGTTGATGTGTATAAACTTCTTGGAGTGCCCTACTTTGGGGCATCAGGAACACTGGAAGCTTCTGCGATTTTGACCAAAGTGTTTAAGGCTCAAAAAGGATGCGACCTCATAGGTTTTTCAGGCTTAATGCTCGCCGTCGTGGAAGATGAAGGTCTAGCCGATGCCACAACACGCAATGAATTTGACATAAGAGCCTTACTTCAGTACTCCGCAGTCTGCGGCATCGGACTCGATACCGTACCGATAGAAGGCGACACATCCGCGCAAAAGATAGCCGACATCTGTGCTGACACAGGAACCCTCGCCTTTCGACTCAACAAGCCTCTTACCGTCAGACTTTTCCCTGTCCCTAACCTCAAAGAAGGCGACATGACACAGTTTGAAAGTGACGATCTTTGCAATAGTTTGGTTTTAAGAGTACCATAAACCTTTACATGTAAAAGGAAAACAATGAAACCCTACATGAGCATGATTACCTTAGGTGTCAGTGATATAGCAAAATCTATTGCGTTTTATCAAAAAGGGCTTGGATTTCCTAGGCGTGAGCCTTATGAAGAGAACATTGCTTTTTTTACACTCAATGGAACATGGCTTGCGCTCTATGAGAAAAAAGCACTCGCAGAAGATGCCAATGTCACGTTTGATGAAAGTACCTTTAAAGGATTTACCATCGCTCATACCCTTGGCAGTGAAACGGAAGTTGATGCACTCTTTAAAGAAGCCCTAAAAGCAGGTGCAACACCTACAAAACAACCTCAAAAAGTTTTCTGGGGAGGGTATAGTGGCTATTTTAAAGACCCCGATGGTCATTTGTGGGAAATCGCTCATAATCCTTTTATGACGATAGGGCCAGAAGATTAACGTAACGCTATTACCCCGCTAACTGACATGCAAAGCAGTTGGAATTATCTTTACATGTAAAACATGCAGGGGCGATTCTGTCGATGGAATCGTAGATGAATTTTTTCCACAGTTTATCGACAGGCTTTAGTTGCACAAGCTCAGGAAAATGGCACTTCATGTACTTTCCCATCTGCACTCGGTTACGAAAACCCATCGCTTCATACAGATGGTTCATCTGCAAGGACATAGCCGCGATGTGGGGTGCTATGACGTACTTTGAATAGCGATTTTTAGCATATCCTTGCAAAAAGACCATGACTTCACGTTCAAGTTTGAGCATTTCAAGTTTGCTGTACCTGCTATCTAAGCTCTCATCTGTCGTTTTGTTCATGCTTGTACCTTATAGATTTTCTTGCGCTCTTTGGATGACGCTACGTTCATCAATTTGCGGTATTTGGTGATGGTGCGTCTGACCATCTTGATGTTAAATCGTTTTTCAATGCGCTCTAAAAGATCATCATCGGTGAGCGGTTCGCTTTTATCTTCGTATTCTATCAGTTGATTGATAAAATTTTTAATCTCTGAAGAAGAGAGCTCTTTGGATGAAACGGCATTGGTAAAAAAGGATTTAAGTGGAAAAACGCCCTGCTTAGACTCAATGTATTTGTTCGAGATCGCCCGTGAAATGGTCGACTCAGCAAACGAGAGTTCCTCGGCTAAATGTGCCATATTGAGTGGTTTTAACTCGCCTCCCACAAAAAAGGAGAGTTGTCGCTCCACCACTAAAAGAACGATCTTATACAGCGTTGTTTTACGAAGCTCCAAAAGATTGACGATGTCGCGTGCCTCTTTAAGCTTTTCCTTGATGTTCTCGCTCTTGCTCGAAAAGGGGTCGGTAATGAGAATATCTGGATAATAGTCGTTATTGATGCGAAGGTTGATGTCATCGCCCACTTCCACAAAAAAATCAGGAATAATCTGCTTTGGTGTCGCTTGATACTCAATCGCTGGTGGATTGGCAAACTTTTTGATGATCGCTTTGGCCTCTTCAAATCGTCCGTGTCTGGAAAATTTATCGACCTTTGCCATCTGATCGATCATCTTAAGCACTAAGTTATAGAGTTCATCATCGATGTCATCACTGAGTGCATCGAGTTGAAAAACAAAGGATTCGTGGCTATCCGTTGAGCCTATGCCATACGGCTCTAGCTTAGAGAAACGTTGACGAATGCGCTCGACATACTCTGTATAAACGCCACAGGTTGCAGCAATCGCTTCAATGTCACCATCAAAATAGCCCTCTTCATTGATGTCACAGAGTATCTCGTGCGCAACCTTTTGAGAAATGGGTGTCGGAAAAAGTGGCGGCACGATCTGTTCGATGATTTTTTCATGCAAAGACTCACTGCAAAGTACCAACTCTTCAACAATGCCATGGCTTGAACCAAGGTTTTGCTCGAAAGGACGCTTGACCTCTAAAAAAGGGTTTTCGTACGACAAGGTTTCTAGGTGCGTACTTAACTCTTGAAGAGGAAGCTGTAACAGTGGGAGCCAAAGTTTCAAAGAGAGGTTTAAGCTCTGCTTTTGTTTGAATTCTAGGTTGATACTTCTCATACGTAAATTATGCCAAAGTGTGGATACTTTTTATCATTTTTAGTGATTAAAATTTATGCACAAAGAAGAGAGTTTTCGGAATTTTGAGAGAGTATCAACGCCACACCAGAGAACTTTCTTTGCTGTGGCGTTGAAAAGTGTTTTTTGTAGAATATATCTTAGTATTTAATACGTACAACGCCGTTTGGCTTGTCGATTTTCATCTGACAAGCAAGACGTGTATTTGGAGTACACGTACCAAAACAGATCTCTTTGAGTACTTTTATTTCTTTTTCATTTTTTGGAGATAAAAACTCCATACCTTGAACGATCTCAACGGCACATGTACCGCATTGACCATCACGACAGCCAAAAGGAAGTGCACTACCACTTGCTTCTACGACATCTTGAATGGTTGCGCCCGGTTTTACGTTAATTGCTAAAAAATCGTTGATAATTTCTACTCTTGTTGTCATCTTTTATCCTTTACTTCTTAAATGGTTTAATCAAAACATCGCCCTTAATCATCATCATCGAAGCGATGCGAATCTTAGGACTAACGGTAAACTGTTGGCAGATATCTGCATCTTGTTGCGTAATGGCACCGAGTTTTACAAGCTCATCAAGCTCTTCGTCTTCCATGTAGCTTGTTGGTTCTTCATCGCTGATATTCTCAACGCTGACCAAACACTTAGCATAGTCTTTGCTATCAAAAGGAATTGGGATTCCTTTCTCTTTTGCGAGACGCACAACAGGCTCCCCTATTTTGGCATCATAGATACCATCTTTTTCTTTATCAAAATGCATAAAGATTACTTTTGCCATGACTTTTTTCCCTCCTTACTAAGATTTTTTACTACTAATTTTTATAATGATTCATCATCCATTCTGTCTCTTCGGCTTCAAGGTCACGGTAAGGCTCAAGCGCTTCAAGCTCATGCTCTCTACACCCTATCACTTCGATAACCGCTTCGGCATCTAAAAAATGGACTTCATAAACACGAATGACCTGCAAAAACTCACCGATGGTTCGGATGTACCCAACTGAGCCTTTTTTAATCATCACCTCGCCAATCCCAAGATAAGGATAAGTCCCATCGTTCTTGACATCTTCCAAAAGCTTCACTTTTTGCCCGAGAAAATACTTGGCTTTCGTTTCGTCTTTCCCTGAAAGTTTTGCCATCACAGTGTTATGTAAAACAACTTCTTCACTAGCAAGCACAGTTTCCTCCTTCAGTTAATGTCGTACATGCCAAACAGCCTTTGGCTTTGCCGTCTTCCAGCATTCCCCAGACTTCTGCCGCACTTGGGGCATGCCCATGTTTATAGTCCATATAGACGCGAATCAAAGCGAACTTTAAAAAGTCCATGAGGTATTTTTCATCGCCATTAAAGTTTTCAAACCCTTTTTTAATGAGGCTTCCATACTCTTTCATAATATGAAAACGCTTGACTTCAACGATGTGCTTATCGTATTCGACACCAAAAAACTCAAAAAAATCTTCTGCATCTTTCAGTTCATAATATTGCTCAAGCGTTCTCATTTTATTTCCTTTTACGTTATCGTTATGCTAATTCGCTTTGTAACTGCTCTATCCAGTTTTCAATGCGTTCACTGGTTTTGCTTTTTTCATTGATATTATCGATGGCTAAACCACAAAGTTTATCGCCTGATTCTGCCAAAGAAGCCGTGTAGTTGTAACCCTCTTTGTCAACAAACCCGATGACGTTTGCACCTGCTTTGGTAAAAATTTGATTGAACTTACCAAGGGCTGAACAAAAATGTTCACCATGTGTTTTACTGTCACCCGCACCAAAAAATGCAACTTTTTTACCTGCAAAGCTGATGTTATCAGACGTGATTTCAAAGAGTGGGTCAACCCAACTAAAATGAACATCACCTTGTCCCCATGTTGAAGAGCCAACGAAAAGAACATCGTAGTTTTCAAATTGCTCAACACTGTCAAAGTCATCTTCCATCAAAATACAATCATCATCTTCCAACTCATATGCCTCTTTTAAAGCCTCAGCTACCAATGTTGTATTACCACCTGCACTTGCGTAAAATATACCAACCTTTGCCATGTTCTATCCTGCTTTTAGTGTGTATTGTTCATGGATTTCAAGTGCGTTACCAAGCATCTTGCCACCCTCTTTAATGAGATCATCATACGTTCGAAAACTATAACGGTGCGCATCTTTGAAAAACTTGTTGGTCACAACAATTTTTTCAGCTAAAACCACAGCACGACCAAATCCTTCGTGACTCATCTCCATAACGACTGAGCACATAATGCCAAGCTTCAACTCGAAAGCCAATGCAATGGACTGAAAAATCAGACGAATATCTTTGATCTGCATCTCATCAATATCCGCGATAATCGGAACATTTTTAAGTTGATCTTTGGTCTTAACATACTTCTCGGACAAAATTTCTTCATCACTCTTCTTCGCCCACGTACCAAACTGGTCAAGTGCCCTGATCTGAGATGTCAGGGTTTCGATGAACAACTTTTCAAGTTCATTCATAGCCTTATCCTCTGGCTTCTAAGATTTTTTTGATAAACGGTGGAGGATTGGTTGCCATCATGGTTTGAAGTTTATTAAGCTCCGTCTCGATGCTCACAACTTCTTTGTATTTGATAGGAAAGATTCGACTGTTGACGACTTTTGCAGCCGCAGCAGGTCCAATTTCGACACAGTACATAATGTCAACGTTTTCATGTTGCAACATTTCGACTCTGCCTTCGGTTCGCTCTTCGCCTGTTTGAACGACGCCAGAGAGAGAAAAACCCTCAACACCTACGTCGTACACGGCAAATTGCTCTCCTGAGCCAAAATGGGCATCAATGTTTTTAAGATCGTTTGTAAAAAACGCTACCTTGACCATCTTTTTATCCTCCTATACTAAACGTTATTCATACATTTACAAGAAGTGTTCCGTTGGTAATGATTGATTCAGAATTGGTTTTAAATACATTGAGAGTATAATGGAAACTGTATTTTTTCTATTCAACTTCGGAGAATTTAGATGGCTATGCGTGTCCTAAAATCATTGATATTTTTAATAGTGGTGCTTTCAAATACCGTTCTTGCGGATGACCAAAACACCTCTTTAGTCAACGCAGACAAAACCGTTTACATCAACCTCTTAAAAACAATCAAAGAGTCAAAAATATCGAATGATGAGATTGCTTTACAAAAAGTATTGCTTGAAAAACTTATCAACACGCTCCCTACACCCGTTACCAACACCCCATTAAGTGCTCCTACAAATGTTGATGAATATACCACTCTCTTTAATCGTTACATCGATGACGCCCTTAAAAAAGACTCACTTGCCAAAAAAATCAAATCTATTAATACTAAAATAAAATCCTTAACCAAAGAAATCAAAAGTTTAGAGAGCAACGCAAATTCAGAGCGTACCCTTCAACTTCAAAGTGCCCTATACACAAAGTCATTGCAAGATTTTAAAGACCAATATGACGTTATAACCAATGAAATGCTCTCCATCGATAAGATGTTGACGGAATCATTAAAAAACATTACATTAGATTCTGAAAGTCTGCCAAAAAGAACGGTGATGGCTCAAGATGAAGCTTCAAAATTGCGCGCTACGATTGATACCTTTTTAGTTAAAAAAGAGCGTTTTGAACTCTTAGGAGATACACACGATAAAGGCATCACAACGGCAACGATTAGTACAAAAGAAGATGCCTATAATAAAGCGTTGCGAGTGACGATAGCTTCGTTATTTTTAGAAATCTCAGATGCCTTAAAATTTAAAAACAACAAAGCATTTGTGCTGGAGAAAAGTATTCTTGATGAAGCTTCGAGCTTGGAGAATGCAAATGTTATCAAAGACGCTATTGCTTCCTTACTGCACAACATGGAAAAAGATTATTTCGGCACGCTTGATACCATTAAAGGTTCCACCGAACAAGAGTTCAAAAATATTCTCAAAACCTCTTGGAATATGATGAGTGACCCCATGTTTACACTAAATGGCACACCCATTAGCATGTTAAAAATCATCTTGGCGATACTTATTTTTCTGATTGGTATTTTTGGTGGAGGTTTCTATAAAACCAGCATTAAACGAATTACGTATAACAGTAAATCAATCAACTTAGCAACGCGTACTATTTTGTCCAATATTGGCTACTACGTCATTGTCATCACCGCTTTTTTTGTAGCGCTTAATGTCATGGGCATTGACCTCTCCTCTATCGCACTGGTAGCTGGAGCACTTTCTGTGGGTATTGGTTTTGGTCTGCAAAATATTGTCTCAAACTTTGTCTCTGGAATTATTTTGATGTTTGAGCGAAGCATTAAAATTGGTGATTTTGTTGAGTTGTCAGATACTTTACGTGGGCATGTCACCGATATACGTATGCGTGCTACCACACTCAATACCAATGGCAATATCGATGTCATTGTTCCCAATCGAAATTTTATCGAAGGCAATGTCATTAACTGGACGATGCACGATAAACTCAAACGTTTTGATATTCCCTTTGGCGTTGCGTATGGTACAAAACCTGAGCATGTTAGTGCTGTTATTGTAGAAGCGGTTGCGAACAGTGGGTATAAAGATATTCTCGTGACACAGGACAAATATACCAACGTCATTATGACTGGGTTGGGTAGCAGTAGTGTTAATTTTATACTGCAAGTGTGGATTCATGGAGAAGAAATTTTAGCACCGAGCAAAACCACTTCAAGATTTCTCATTATTATCTACAATACACTTAATGCTCATGGTATTGAAATTCCTTTTCCACAACATGATGTCCATATCAAAAGTGTTGATGAGAATGTTCATTTATCGCTTTTCCCATCGACTGAAAAAAGCGATAAAGAAGAAATGACTAAAGCTTAATTGACTTTCATTTCACGATGTTGGATTGTTTTTCCATCAGTAAATATTTTTCTATTTTAAGAGGATCAAGAATGGAGAGCATTTCCGCTTTTTCTTGACCAACATCTGCTTTAACGATGGCTTTCGTAAGGGTCTGCTGACCCATCATCGCTTGACTCGTCTCATCCACGCAACGAGCAGGTACTTCGGGGCTATCTTGAACCATATCGATGACTAAACCAAAAGGTTTGTCGTCACTACCTTTAAGCACAACAATATGATGATGTTCTTTGTTGTAAGCAATATCATGGTGAAAATATTTGGCTAAAGAAGCTACAGGTATCGTCTTGTTATTCCACGTAATCATACCCACATAGATTTCATCGCACCCGATCACCTGTGTGACATCTTGTCCTTCAAGTGCTGCGTAAATTTGCTGGCTCTCTATCGCAAAAAGATTGCCATTCATCCAAAACGTTGAGAGTTCAACCGTCTTCTCCGATGCGCCAATACGTGGGTAAAGGTACTGCTTTTTACCATTCTTTGAAACATCCTCCACACACGCATCTTGGTTCGCTATCTTGATGCAGACGATGGCGGTTACATCATTGCAGTAACCATCACTGCATTTGAACTCTCGATAGCCTTGAGATTTACCTTTACCAATGATGTAATAATCTTCTTTGATAAGCACCATATTTTCCAGAGAGTCACAAAATACGCATCGCTCACCAATGCCAATCGTTGGGTTTGTTGAAGCAATAACACTGTTGGTTTTACTCTCTAAAAAGAGTGCGAAAGAGCGTTCATCTTCGCCTACAACATCTCTTAGCATCGCTTCAAATTGCACTTCAGCATCAAAGACAATACCAATGCCTCCTTGTGCCTCTTTCACACCTTCTATAAAAATAGGCGCGCTGTAAATATAGGTATATTTTCCATCGTAAAGCTCGGTTCGCTCAAATGGACTCACCACGTACTCTTTGGAGCTTTTGAGTGCCAAGGTTTGCGCGATGTAATGTGCTCCGATGCGCTTTCCAATGAGGTGTGCGTACTTTTCTTGGCTCACCGCGATAACACAGCCTTGCGTGTCAAATAAAAAGAGATTGCTGTAGACCGTATAAAGTGCGTTGATAGCACTGAGCACTTCGGTTATCTCATGCCCAAACTCTTTGCGAATCGTTGTAAATTCTTTGTATTTAGCGCTAAATGCCTTGATAAAAACAGGACTCAACGCCCACCACCTACAGTCATTCGCGCGCTCATAAAGGTTTCGATCCATAATATCAATCGCGAGTTTGGCGTTAAATGCCGCATCATTGATAAAGGAAGCCACAACTGTCCAGTTAAGATTGCCGATGGACTCTTCAAACGTCTTTTTGGTCTGCGCACCTGTACGAGAAATCTCATTTAAAAGAGATTTTGAAAAAGAGTTGTCGCCACTTTTTTGGTTAGCGATTTGCACATTACCGTTCCAGATGGTCATATCAAGGCGTCTTTGAATTGCCTCTGCTTTGGTGGGAATACTCGTAAACTCCTCCGAAAAAAGCGAAGAGTTTTTGATGATCTTAATCTGCGCCTCTGTAAAAGGAACCAGAGACTGTTTTTGATGGAAAGCAAAGGCTAAAGGCATAAGCGCATGCCCCATCCATCCTAAGCCAAAAAAGCCTTGGTAGCCTTTAGTTGATTGTGTTTTAGCGACATATTCTCCCCCTACGAAGGGAACAATATCAAAGCTATGCAGAGCTGTTTTTTGAGGCGCTCCAAGAGCGTAATGAAACGGGTCACTGCTGTAAATCGTACGATTGTTTTCATCTAACAAAAGAATGTCTGCCCATGTCTCGTTCTCGATGAGGTTGGAAATGATGACATGCATCTCATCTTGAAATTTAAACACTAAACAGAGCACGGCAAGGGGTGTGCCATTCTCATCGCACACACGGTAACTGTAGAGTAAACTCTCCTTGTCACTCACCAGTGGATAGATGCCGAAGCTCTCCACATACTCTTGAGACGTATGCATCGCTTCGTAGATAAAAGCATTTTCTATCTTCTTCCCTATTTTTTCACCTTTGGTAGAAGCAATGAGCGTGCCTTCAAGATCAAACAACAACACGTCGCTGTAAACACTGTATTTTTCAATGTACTCATGAAAACGGTTTTGAAGGGATGCTAATGATGATTTCTGCTCTTCACAGCTTTTCTTTGCAAAATCACAGATAATAGTGTCCATCGCCAAAAAGCCTATGTCTGCGGTACGCTCAAAAAGATTTCGGATTAATATATCTATGGCGACTTGTGCCTTGGCTCCAAGCTCGGTAGAGAGCTTCTTTACAGTCTCTTCACAAAGCCTTTGTAAGAGTTGCTCAGAGAGGTTGCTAAAGGCTTGTCTGGTCTCGGATATATCCATACCAATGTTACTCATCTGCCCTAAAAGCGAAAGTAAATTCCAACGCTCAGAGAGTTGATCGAGTGCTTTTTGATAGGCAACAACTTCAGGAATGTAGGCATTATAGCGCGTGGAATGGCTTTGTTCAGACATAGGGATAGATTTCCTTCATGGTGTATTTGAGAGGCAAAAATTGGGTAAGGCTTGGGGCGAAGATGACATTTTTTTAAAGGATATACAAGAAGTGTTCCGTAGGGAAATAAGGTTTACATGTAAAGATAAAATGAAGTTAATCATAAGCGCTGTGAGGCGAGAACACTCTTCTCACAGCCTATGTGTTAAGAAGTATTAGGCTCTCACCCATTTTGCAATTTGCGCTATATCTTCGGGTGTTGTTTGGCAACATCCTCCGATGACCTGTGCACCCTTCTCATACCATGTGTGTGCCATCTTGCCATACGATGAACTTTTAGAAAGACCATCCCATGTTTTAGTGAGCGCATTGTAGGTCGATCCATCATTGGGGTAAACGATGATGGGTTTTGTTGTGACCGCTTTGATCTCGCCGATGAGCGATTCGATGTATTGAGGCGTGGTGCAGTTAATGCCAATGGCAACGATCTGTTTTTGATTTTCAAGGAACTGCGCACATTCACGCACACTTTCCCCACTGTTGATATGCGTTCCATCTTTCGCACTAAAACTCACCCACGCATACATATTGGGGAACGCTTCTAGTAGTTTACACAACGCTTGCGCCTCAATTAAACATGGAATCGTCTCACATGCCAAAAGATCAGGCTTCGCTTCAATAAGTGTGGCAAGTCGTTTGCGATGAAAGTTCATCAGTTCCTCTTGACTCAGCCCATAATTGCCCCTGAACTCTGAGCCATCGGCTAAGTAAGCACCATAAGGTCCAACCGAAGCTGCCACTAAAGGCTTTTCTCTTTTGTCATGGTTTTTGGTTTCGCTCCAAAACGTATCGCGTACTTTTTGAGCGATTTTGACCGAAGACTGGATAAGTGCTTTGGCTTCAGCTTCACTCATTCCTCGCTTCATAAATCCTTCATAGCTCGCTTGGTAACTTGCTGTTGTTACACAGTCTGAACCCGCTTCAAGGTAATCTTTGTGAACTTCGCCAATGGCTTCTGGCTTTTCCATGAGAAACTTAGCTGACCAGAGTGAGTCGTTGATGTCATAACCTTTACGCTCCAACTCCGTGCCAAACGCTCCATCAATAATGAGCACTTTTTGCTTTGTAAGTATTGCCTCAATGGGATTCATTTTTTATCCTTACGCTTTTGGTGAGGTAATACTAGCATCACTCTTTTAATGATGTCCTAAAAGATTATTGACTTCGCATAAAAAAGCACAACTGCCTTCATACAAAATATTATGGCGAAGTCCAATGCCGACCTGCTCATAATTAGGAAATCCACGAATGAGAAGCGCTTTATGATGCTTATGTGCTAAACGCTCTCCGTGGTAGTTTGTAATGAGCATATCCATCTGTGGAAGTGCTTTTTCAACCTCTTCAAAATCACCAATGGCAACTTTACATGTAAAGGCTTCTTGCACCTCACTGCGCTGGGAAATATACGCCTCACACGTGCTTCCTGCTTCTCTCAGCGCTTTGGAAATCGCATACGCACTATCAGGTTCATCAGCGATCAAAATCTTAGCTTTTCCAAGGGTAAAGTGGGTATCTAAAAGTACATCTTGCAAACGTGCTCGCCAGCGTTTAACACTATTTGGGACACTCTTTTCGTCCATGTAGGCTAAAATTTTGGCGTAAAAATCATCGCTGGCTTCTAAACCTATCAGGCTATCAAAATGAAGATGCATGCTTTGAGGGAACTTTTCACTGAAAATCTCACCGCACTTTTTAATCGAACGACCTACCGTGATGACCGCACCAGAATTACCTAGCTTTTCAATATCTAAAACGCTAATCCCACCACTACTGAGTGCGCCTTGCTTAACACCCAAATGTCCATCAAGCGAATCACTAAGGTCTGGAAGTGCAAAGACCACCAAGTCCAAAAGCTCTAAGGCTTCTTTGAGTTTTTCGACTTCAATCGGGCTTAGATTGACATTGGGGATGAGGAGTACTTTGTCTTTTTTAACCTGCGTGGTTGGCTCTATGAGTTGCGTGATGATGTTTTGAACACTCAAACTCCATCCACTCTCCAGCCCTCCTTCAAAGTCAGGCGTATGCACGTACACCATCTTTTGCTTCTCTTTTAAAAGCAGCGTCGCTCCCTTGATGTCATCGCCTTTGGTCTCGGTCATCCCCGTCGTAAAAAGCCCCACCAAATCAGGCGTTACTTTTTTTGTAATGTTTTCAACCGCTTCGGAGATGCCCTTGTCTCCTCCATCAATAACAGCGGTAATATCATTCACCGCGGTGGTTTGAATGGCGATAGGATCGTTAAAGTGTCGTGTAAAAAGCACCTTGGTAAACGAAGCACACCCTTGCGCACCATGCATCAAAGGCATACAGTTTTTAATGCCCAAAAATGCCAGTGTCGCACCCATCGGCTGAGAGAGCTTAAGAGGGTTTACATGTAAAGGTTTTAGGCTCGTTGTTTTGAGCTCTTTTAAGTTCATACTAGCTCCCATGGTGCAGCCTTTCCAACCAGTTTAAAGACAGGATTTGCAAGAGCCGAACAGACGTCGCTCGCCAAATTTTCAAGCCCACCGTACGCGCCATAACTTACTTTTTTCTCTTGATTGACATCGACAAAGGCGATGCGCTTTTTAATCGCCGTGTAAAGACTACGCCCACCCGCAAGCAAAATGTCCACTTTATACTCGTCAATGAGACGAGGTTGTTCAACCCCTGGGTTTTTAAAGACAATGGGCACATATTCACTCGCAATGGCGACATCTTCTTCCGTAGCTTTTTGAACACAGGTTGCCACCACTTCGATACCGATGTCTTGAAGCGCTGAGGCGATCGACCACGATTTGTTGCCACCCGTATTCAGAATGGCTTTTTTGCCTTTGAGCATCAGATGGTACGGCTTCAAACGCGTCTCCAATTTCGCCTCTTCTTCGGCGATAATCTCTTCCGCTTTAGCGATCAATTCCGCATCGCCAAACGCGTTGACGATGGAGCGAATCGCATTGGACGTATCACGTTTACCGTAAAAGGAGACGCTGACATAAGGGATGTTGTAGCGCTCCTGCATTTTACGACACAAGGTGACTAAAGACTTCGCACAGACAATGACATTGAGCTTCGCGGTATGCGCTGTTTGTATCTGTTCAATTCTGCCATCACCCGAGAGCGAGGAGATGACTTTGATGCCAATGCGTTCAAGTATAGGCTTATACTGCCACATGTCACCCGTTACGTTATAATCACCGATCAAGTTAATGCCAAAGGGATGAATAGATTCAGGCTCACGTGTACCCACAAGCGCATCTAAAACCGCTTCACCAGCAAGACGCGATCCTAGATTTTTACTTCCCACGAAACCAGGTGCATGCACAGGCACGATAGGAATGTTAAACTGATCTTGTGCGGTTTTACATGTAAAGTCGATATTGTCACCAATCATCGCTGTGACACAAGTTTCATAGACAAAAATTGCCTTAGGATTTTTGTGCTCCACGATGTAAGAGAGAGCATCCGCAAGCTTCTTGTCACCCCCAAAGATGATGTCTTGCGTGGTGACATTGGTGCAATAACCTAGTGGCGTGTTGTTTTCACCTTCATAGCTTGTAAGCGTAGCTCTGGTTTCCCACGAAGCGCCAAGACAAGTGTCTGGACCATGCACCAAATGCACAGCGTCAGCATAAGGAAAAAGTGATATTTGCGCTCCCTCAAACGCACACCCTCCGCTCGTCGCTCCAGGTTTCGGTTTATCACAGCTACTTTTTTTGGTTTTGTTATGAGAACAAGCACTCTCGTTTAACAAATCCTTGATCAGTTTTCTATTTACCATAGTGATGGAGTTGCACAATTCATTCCATTTAAAAGAGTATTTGTAAAAATCTTCAAATGGAACACCTCTTGCAAATACTGTAGCGTGTACCTTTAAAAACCCTTACTCAACACCCACGGTGCGATAAAGCCCTTTTCGCATCGTGGGCTCTTTTTAGCAAGGCTTTTTAGAGCTACTAATCCATTCCCATCAAAAGGATCTATCATGGCAGTAAGAATTACAGACGTTTGTATCAATTGTGACAGTTGTATCGACGAGTGTCCCGCAACCGCAATCGTAAGTGCGAGTGATTCACCGATCAATGGTGACACCACGTATGTTAAACCTGAAAAATGTATCGAGTGTTCGGATGGTACGACACCAAAATGCGCAGACGCCTGTCCTACCGAGGGCGCTATCGTTTGGGATTTACCCTACACTGCTGAGTACAATGCGTACTATGTTGCAGGTCACGAAAGTGGTCTTTACAATATTCGTGAGCATAAGAAAAACGGCATTATGTTTCCTGAGGTCTCGCCTAAGCCTTACCGTGAAGCTATCTCTATTAGCGACCGCCAAGCACACGTAGCTGTAGCAGGATAACAGTATGAAAATAGCATTTGCATCGACCGACAACATTCATGTCAATGACCATTTTGGTTGGTGTAAATGCTTTTACCTCTATGAGCTTCAAGAGGACTCTTTTGTGTTCCTCAAAGCACTCGAATCCCCCAATGAAATCGCCGAAGAAGGCGATAAACTTGCCTATAAAATCGAATGCCTAGAAGATGCCAACATCTTGTGTGCTTCACACATCGGACCTCGTGCATCGCTCATGGTCAAGGGATCAGGTATTTTTGTGCTGAAGTCAGAGAAAGAAAACGAGCGTATCGACACCCTTTTAAACACCCTACTCACGTTAAAAAACAGCAATCCGCCTCTTTGGATGCAAAGGTTTCTCCATGCCGCATCACCCCATAACCATAGCTAAGGACATCTATTTTATAGGTGTATTTGACCCCGATATTCGAACCTTTGACATCGTCATGCGAACCGCCAACGGTTCGAGTTATAACGCCTATCTCATCAAAACTGATGATGGTGTCATTATCGTTGATACGGTTAAAAAAGAGTTTCAAGACGATTTCTTTCACCATGTAGAGGCACTCTGTTCGTACGATGAGATCAAATACGTCATTATCCATCACATTGAGCCTGACCATTCAGGAGCACTCCCAGAACTCATTACCAGAGCGCCACAGGCAAAAGTGCTTATCTCACCTCAAGCTACGACGATGCTCAAAGCGCTTGCAGGAAGTGTTGAGATCACTTTTGAGACTATATGGACAAACAAACAGCTCTCTCTTGGTGGCAAAACCATCACGTTTTTGACCACACCGTATCTTCACTGGCCAGAGACGATGAGTAGTTATGTGCATGAAGACAAGCTTCTGTTTAGCGGCGATGTTTTTGGCGCCCATTACTACGATAAACGGCTCTTTAACGATAAAGTGGGCGACTTCTCGTACGCGTTTCAGTATTACTACGACCACATCATGCGTCCATTTCAAAGCTATGTCAAAAGTGCGCTGAAACTGTATGAGCGTTTTGACATAGCGCTGATTGCACCACTCCATGGTCCTATTTTGCGTGAAAATCCACAGCAGTACATTGAGTCTTATCGAAAGTGGAGTCATAAGGTCGAAAAGTACAAAGCGGGTAAAAAAATTCTCTCTATCTTTTACCTCACCAGCTATAAAAATACGCAAGAGATGGCACAAGCGATCTTTGAGGGATGCGAAAGTGTCGAAGGAGTGGTCGCCAATATCTACGATCTTGCTTCCATTGAAGAGCAAAATATGATGGCAATTTTAGAAGAGAGTGATGGCTTCTTAATCGGTACGCCCACGATCAATGCCGATGCACCAAAGCCTGTGTGGGACTTGCTTTCATGCCTTATGTTTTTAGACAAACAGGGAAAGTGTGCAGGGGCGTTTGGCTCGTACGGATGGAGTGGTGAAGCGGTCGATCATATACTAGCGCGCCTCAAATCGCTAAAACTTCGCGTTCCTCCGCTCACGCCTCTTAAAATCAAACTGATTCCCAGTGTGGCAGAGCTTCAAACTTGCTATGAATTTGGGGTAGAATTTGCTGAGATTTTAAACGGTAAATTGGTCGAGATCGATCTTGCCTGATCTATCAGGAATGCAATAGTGGTAAATCTTTTTAAATAACTCATCCATGTCATAAGGCTTGATAAAATATTCATGCACATGAAGTTCTTTGGCTTGATCAATGTGACTCGTTTGACTGTGTGCAGACATGATAATGATAGGAACATTTCCGTTTTCAATGCGAATACGTTCTATCATACGAAAGCCACTCATAAAAGGCATTTGCAGGTCTGTAATAATAATATCAGGGGCATCTTTATAAAACCGATACAAACCCTCTTCGCCATTTCGTGCGGTATAAAACTCATCAAAAACGGTATCAAAAATCGAAAAAAGCGACTCCAAAACATCTTTTTCATCTTCAATCACCAAAGGACGGATCCCTTTGAGCAGACTAAAATCCATTAAACTAATCCTTGCAATACAATCTCAAATCTTGCACCTTCATCGCTATTGACAACATTGATACGACCGTGCATATGTTCTTCGACAATAATTTTACTCATATAAAGCCCTAGCCCCGTTCCGTGTTTCGCACCTTTTGTTGAGAAATAAGGCTCAAAAATATACGGCATAACAATGGCATCAATGCCGCCACCATTATCTTCAATGGTGACAATCACCGTATTATTTTCCCCTCGCTTCGCAACAACAGCGATCTGTTTTGTGTAGTCTCCACAACTCTCTAAAAGCACATCTTTGGCGTTGTTGAGGATGTTGATGACACACTGACCAAATTCATTTGGGAAACTCTCGACTTTAAGATCATCTTCGCTTTGAAAACTAAGCTCAATGCCATGAGCCGCAACAATAGGCTTAACCATTTCCACAGCGTGTGTAAGCTGCTGCTTAATGTCAAAAACTTTGACCGATTTATCGGGTTTAAAAAAGTCCCTAAAATCATCAATCGTCTTAGACATCTGCAATATCTGACGCATGGAGTCTTCTTTAAAGTCATCCATAACACGATCGTCTAGTTTTTGGAGCTTATATTTAAAGACAATATTTTGCGCTAACAAAGAGAGTACATTGAGGGGTTGACGCCATTGATGAGCGATCATACTTATCATCTCACCCATTTGCGCATGGCGAGATTGTTGGAAAAGCATCATCTCTTGCTGACGATTTTTCTCAATTTGGGCTTGCACTTGCATCTCTAAGTTGCCATTGAGTGCTTGAAGTGCGTATTGGGCTTCTTTGAGTTCGCTGAGATCAATAATCGCAGAAACGCGCATCTTTTTCCCAAAGCTTTTCATATCAGAACCCCGTACGAGCGCTGTAAAAGTTGTTCCATTTTTTCGTAAAAGCATACACTCGTACATTTCAGTATGGCTCTTGTTTGCTTGCTTATAAACCAATTCTTTTGATTCTGGAGCAATAAAATCAAACATAGACTTCTTTAAAATCTCTTGCTTATCCGTTCCTCCAAAGATTTCCAGCGCTTGTTCATTGATCTCAATAACAAGCCCTTTGTGCGAAATGACCAACCCTTCAATCGCAAAATCAATCAGCTGTTTAAACTTTTGACGTTGTTTTAAAAGCAGATAAATCCACATCATGCCCAAGAGCAAAAGTGCGCCAAGGAAAATGAATATAGTATCTAACGTTATAACTGACATTGTAGCTCCAAACACGGCTCCCCAATATAATAGCCTTGAAACTCATCCACACCAATGTCAACCAGAAGATCAAAAATCGCTTTATTATGCACGTACTCAGCAATCGTCTTTACATGTAAAGCTTTTGCAAAGGAGACAATACCTTTCACAAGCTTCAGTGTTTTTTTATCGGTATCAATACACTTAATCAAACTGCCATCAATTTTAAGATAGGCAGGGTTCATCTCCATAATGTGCGAAAAATTAGAATAACCTGTGCCAAAATCATCAATCGCAATAGGTCCGTCTTCATACTTAATATACTTTAGGAAATTTTTAATGGTATTGTAATCGGTCACCTTTTCGCTTTCAACGACTTCAAAGACAAGGTTTATGGCTCTTTTTTCTTCTTGCATAGTAACCATGCTAGCACGAATCATATCTCGGATCTCTTTGTTGAGCATATCTCTAAAACTAAAATTGATGGAAAACGTTATGGTTGGGTGCGTTACTGCCATCTCTAAAACTTTTTCGATCATTTTGTGACTTAGGCTATCGTATTGTCTCGTGCGCCGAGCAATGTCTAAAAAATAGTAAGGAGAAACATACTGCTCTTGCTCTAACTTGTCCTTGGTCTTAATGCGAATAAGGGCTTCATACTTATCAATATGACCATCTTTGTTACAAATAGGCTGAAAGAAAGGCACAACATTGTCTTTATCAAGCGTATCCGCGATGACATCTTGCCAATAAAAATCATTGGCTAAAGATTCCGTTTCATCCAGATTACTCGTATAAACCACAAAAGACTTACCCATCTGTTTCGCAAAATCAAGAGCTGTAAACGCTTTATTGAAGAGATTTTCTTGATCAAATGTAACGCCCATAGAGATGTTAACGAGGATTTTTTCATTCAGGTCTGGAATTTTAAGCTCAATCCCATTAAGCACTTCAAGCGTTTGGGTAATGTCTTCATAAATATGCTCAGGATCAAGTTGATTATCAAGTCGTAGCATTACAAATTCATTGGAAGAGATGCGAAAAACATCGTAACACAAAGAGCTTGCCACATCTTTGAGATGGTGTGCAAACTCTTTTAAGATCTGATTGCCAACTTCAATACCATAGAGCTTGTTGTAATTTTTAAAATTATCAATATTGATGAGAAACAACGATGGCACTTCTATAGGTTGGATTTGCGATAGAATATTATCTAATGTGTTTTTATTGGAAAGTTTGGTCAATGCATCCGTGTGAAGTTGTTCGTCCAAGGCGGATTGTTGCAACTCTATGGTTTGTTTTAGGGAGCTAGTATAAGCACGATGTTCTTCTTTGAGTAAAATCGTTTCAACCGTGGAAGCAAGAGAATCTAACAGTTGGTCGAGCTCAATGGGTTTTAAAATATACCCGTCCACACCCAAACGAATCGTCTCAATCAAATACTCTGCATCGTTGTGTGCTGATGTGACGATAATCGCTGTCTCTTTGCAGATTTTACGAATTTTTGAGATTAAGGCGATGCCATCCATTTTTGGCATTTTAATGTCAGTAATCACAAGATTATAGCGTTGAGTATTTGTTTCCTGAGGAAGTCCTAAATGGGGAATAGCAATTTCAGCGTCAAAAAACATATCGTAAGCACTCTGCCCGTCACTCGCAACATCAACACAATCAAAGAATTCACTTAAAATTGAGTGTGTATATTTTCGTGTAACCTCATCATCTTCAACGTATAAAACACGTACATTTTTACATTGAGATTTGAGTCTCTCCATTGCTGATGCATCCATCATTTCCCCATATTTTTGGATCTATATGTAGATTATACTCCAAAAATATGTTGTATTATCAGTTTTTTATGAGGATTATAAGAAATGTAACACTTTTATAACACTAATCGGTAACCTGTTCCATATTCTGTCATGATATAACGTGGCTTCTTTTGGTCATCCCCGAGCTTTTTACGAATATTTTGAATATGATAGTTTAAAGACTGAGGAGAGCTTAAAGAAGAGAGATGAATCGCTAAAACATTGCGATAAACGACCCTATTTTTGTTCTCTATGAGGAAAGAAAGGATTTTGTATTCAATTGCAGTGAGAGAGAGTGGTTTTTGGTTCAATAAAATGGTTTGGTTGTTATAATCAATTGCCAGATTGTTTTTCTTAAATTCAAGTTTAATCGTAGAACAACGCTTCAAAATTGCCCACATACGAACTTCCAATTCTTCAAGCATAAAAGGCTTACATAAATAGTCATCTACCCCAAAGCGAAAGGCTTGAACTTTGGCTTCTAAATTAGCGTGTGCACTTAGGACAACAATAGGAATAATGCTTTGATTATTGATCTGTTTAATCACTTCAAACCCATTGAAATCAGGAAGGCTAAGATCTAATAATAAAATATCGTAATGTTGAGCAGAAAGTTTTAAAAGACCATCAACTGCTGTTTCTGAAATATCCAGTTCAAACCCTACATTCTCTAAATACTGAGCGACTTGACCTGCCGCATCGTAGTCATCTTCTATTAAGAGGACTTTAATTTTCTTTTGCATTTTGATAACCACTCCAAACTTTTATTATTTTGTATTATACATAAAGGACATCATTTTGCCTATAACAATTTAAAACTTTGTTATAATTCTAGTACATCTTCTATACTAAGAGACAACCATGAACACAGCGGAAAAACAACTCGCTATTTTATTAGAGTTTGGTAAAGTCATCAACAAGACAAAAAGCTTAGACGGTGTATTAGAGTCTATGGCAAATTTTGCACGAGATATCTTACAAGCTGATCGTTGTTCTATTTTTATTTACGATAAACATAAGGATGAACTTTGGTCAAAAGTCGCTCATGAAGTACATCCTATCCGCATTAGCGCAAAAAAAGGGCTTGCTGGCTATGCCGCACTTTCGCAAGAGACTCAAATTGTTGTCGATGCATACAATGACTACCGCTTTAACCGTGAAGTCGATAAAGCCACAGGTTATCTGACGCAAACAATCCTTTCTGTTCCCTTACTCGACAATCAAGAAAATACTATAGGCGTTTTTCAAGCACTCAATAAAAAAAAGAGTATTTTTACCAATGTTGATGCCGAACTTTTACTGCTCATATCTAATTATGCAGCGTCAGCGATTGAAAATGCTATTTTATACGACAAACTTCGTGACACTCAAACCAAGATTATCAACAAACTTGCTTCCGCTGCGGAATTTAAAGATCAAGAAACATCTAAACACACCAAACGTGTAGGACTTTACAGCGCTCTTTTGGCTGAAAAATATGGTTTAAGCAGAGATGACATCACGAAAATTGAACTCGCCGCTCCTATGCATGATGCTGGGAAAATTGGTATCGCCGATAAACTCCTTCTCAAGCCCAATAAATTGAGCGATGAAGAATTTGATGTGATGAAAACACACGCCAAGTTAGGTCATGATCTGTTGTTTGATGAAGAGAATGAATACCTTAAAACTGCCGCTCTCATTGCACTCGAACACCATGAAAAATGGGATGGTAGTGGCTATCCTCATGGCAAAAGCGGCGAAGAGATCTCAATCTATGGAAGAATCGTTGCCATCGCTGATGTTTTTGACGCTCTGATTTCCATACGCCCGTACAAAGCCGCATGGAGTTTTAAAAAAGCACATGCGCACTTGCAAAAGAGTAGTGGAACACACTTTGACCCTGCATTAATCAATCTTTTTAACGAAAATATTGAAAAAATTCACGCTATTTATCAGGAGCTTAAAGACTGAGAATGTAGAATCCCTACTTAGTTTCCAAGGAACACTTTGTGCAAACTTTAGAGTAAAGAAATTCTAAAGGATCGCACATGAGTTGTTCTTGTACATCATCCACCAACACCCAAAATGAACTTCATGCCAGCATCTTGCAAAAGATTAACAACCACCCGTGTTACTCTCAGGATGCCCACCAACATTATGCGCGTATCCACGTAGCGGTTGCCCCTGCTTGTAACATCCAATGCAACTACTGTAACCGCAAGTACGACTGCTCCAACGAGAGTCGTCCAGGCGTTACGAGCTATAAATTAAGCCCCGAAGAAGCCGTTAAAAAGGTTTTACATGTAGGCGGACTCATCCAACAACTCAGCGTCGTAGGCATCGCGGGACCAGGCGATGGACTCGCCAACCCTAAGCAAACCTTTGAGACCTTCTCGCTTCTTAAAAAATATGCTCCTGACATCAAGCTCTGTCTTTCAACGAACGGTTTGATGATTCATAAACATATTGATGAGATTGCAAAGTACAACATTGAGCATGTTACAGTGACGCTGAACTCGGTCGATGAGAGCGGTGAAATCGGTTCAAAAATCTACCCATGGGTATTTTATGAACACAAAAAACATCGAGGCGTTGAAGGTGCGAAATTGTTGCTCGAAAAGCAACTTCTTGGCATTCAGATGCTGGTTGAAAGGGGCATCCTTGTCAAAGTCAACTCAGTCTTAATCCCAGGAATCAATGACGAACATCTTCCTTTTGTGGCACGAAAAGTCAAAGAGCTTGGTGTTTTCATTCAAAATGTTATGCCTATCATCTCTAAACCCGAATACGGTACTAAATTTGGCTTAGATGGTGTTCCAAGCGCCACACATAAACAGTTGATGAAGGCACAAGAAGCGTGCGATGTTAATGTCAAATTGATGCGTCACTGTCGCCAATGCAGGGCTGACGCGGTTGGACTTTTAGGCGAAGATCGCAGTGATGAATTTTTCAAAGAGAGCTTTGCAGACAAAAGCTTTGAAGAACTCGCACATCACTACGACCTCAATCAACGTATGAAAACGCACGAAAACATCGAGACATGGAGAAGAGCACTTCGTGCGGCCAATGGCAAGATCAGCCAAGAAGAAGCGAACAAAGACGAACTCAGCTCCAATGGCAATACAATGCTTGTAGCCGTCACAACACGTGGAAATGGACTGATTAACGACCATTTTGGCAGCGCAAAAGAGTTTCTCATCTACGAAGCAGGCGATAAGGCGATCAAATTTATTATGCACCGTAAAGTCGAAAAGTCTTACTGCATGGGTAAAGAGGGATGTGATGGAAGTTATCCGATTGATGAGATAAAAAATGCCCTCTCCGATTGTCATCTTCTCTTGACCCAAAAAATTGGCGAATGCCCACAAAAAGAGTTAGAGAGCATTCACCTTACCTGTGATGAGAGTTTTGCGGATGAGCCTATTGAGCTTTCTGTCTTAAAGGGAGTGCGCAAACACTTTTTTGCCGCTTCATAAGAAGCAAAGGAACAGACGATGATTATCAACGATACCACACTCAGAGATGGTGAACAAGCGCCGTATGTCGCGTTTAATACCGAAGAGAAGATTGCCATTGCTTCTGCACTTTACCTTGCAGGTGCGGATGAGCTTGAAGTGGGTATTCCTGCGATGGGGGCGAAAGAGCAAGCCGATATCAAAGAGATATTGGCTCTTGATCTGCCTCTTCGCATTATGAGCTGGAATCGTGCCACAATGCGTGACCTTGAAGCATCGCTCGCGTGTGGTCTAAAAGCTGTTGATCTCTCCATCCCCGTTTCTGACATTCTCATTGAAGCCAAATTTGGAGGCAATAAAGCACGTCTTTTAAAAAACCTTGAAGAAGTTTTACATGTAAGCAAATCCGAGGGTCTTTTTGCCTGCATCGGTGGTGAAGATAGTTCACGCGCCGACCTTGGATTTTTGAAAGAAGTGATGGAACTAGGTGCCAGTGTGGGAGCCAATCGCTTTCGCTACTGCGACACAGTAGGTATCATGCGCCCGCATCAAATTTATGAGCATATCTCCTACCTTTCAAGCCTCAATCTTTTAGAGATCGAAATGCACACGCATAATGACTTTGGTATGGCAACCGCGAATGCCATCAGTGGACTCGAAGCGGGAGCAACGAGTGTCAATACCACCGTCATAGGGCTTGGAGAACGCGCAGGAAACGCTAGTTTTGAGCAAGTTTTGATGAGCCTTGCCCACCTTTTTGGCGAAGAACGCATCATCAATCCAGATGCTCTTAAACATGTGGTTCAATTGGTCGAAAAAGCCTCGAACCAAAGTATCTCCGCTACCATGCCAATTGTGGGTAAAAATATCTTCTCTCACGAATCGGGTATTCACGTCAATGGTATGATCAAACACGATAAAGCCTACGAAGCATTCACCCCTCAAAGTGTAGGAATGACACGAAGTTATCCTATTGGTAAACATTCAGGGAGTTCAACGCTTCTCTTTCATTTGCGCGCCATGGGGTATGAGCCTGAAAATGAAGTCATCAATAAAATGCTTCCTCAAGTGCGAGAAATGGTCACAAATCGTAAAAAAGTGCTCAATAAAAAGGAGCTAAAAGCGCTCTATATCGCTTCAAAAGCTGGATAAACCTATGCAAGAGTACGCCTCTAAAATCATCTGTGAATGCGGACAAAAAACCATTCAAGATGCTATTGATATTTTTAAATCCACCACCCTACCCTATAAAAAAGCTAAAAAACTAGTAACCGAATGCAACCAAACCTGTTGCAGAAGACCGTTGATGGCACTGTTTAATATGGTAGAATTTGGAGAAATTGACTACGAAGAGATTGCCTTTTTGATCGATCAGAAAAACAGTAGATTTGAGCAAGGAGAGAGTGATGAGTGAGAACATACGTGATTTTGCACACTGGATTAAGTCCCAAGGCTTAGAGCATACGCTTCCTCGTGAACTCTCCACACTGGAAAACTTGACCACACTTGATCTGAGCCGTAAAAAACTGAAAAGCCTGCCGGAGAGCATCGGAGCGTTACAAAACCTCAGTGTACTAAAAATTTCTGGTAACCGCTTAAGTGAGCTTCCAAAAAGCATTTGTTCGCTTAAAAATCTTCGCAATTTACAGTGTGAGAACAATCTGTTGGAAACTCTTCCAGAAAACTTTGGAGCACTTCGCTCTTTAGTGATTTTAAATCTCAATGGCAATCAACTAAGTGCTCTTCCAAAAAGCTTTTATGATCTCACCAATCTCACCCGCCTTACTCTTGCCGTGAACCGTCTAAACCACCTTGATGTCGCTTTTAAAAACCTCAAAAAACTTTTACATGTAAGCTTAGATACCAACTATTTCGAGTGCCTTCCCGAAGTCTTTGGTTCCATGCAATCGCTCTATTTCTTAGACTTATCGTTTAACAAGTTGACCACACTACCAAAATCACTTGGTGAAATTAAAGAGCTAGAAACACTCATCTTAGAAGGGAATCTTCTTCAAAATCTTCCCAGCTTAGAAGCACACGATATGCTCGTTAAACTCAATCTTGCCTCCAACCATCTCACTTCCATCGATTTTGATCTCTCAAAGCTCGAAGATTTGCAAATACTTTCTTTGGAAAACAATCTACTAGATAGTGTTCCAAGCACACTTTGCAAGCTTAGTAACCTCACCTCTTTAGATCTCAGTGCCAATCACCTCACAACACTTCCAGAGTGCATCGGAAATTTGAGTAATCTCTATGAATTGGATGTCGAAGAAAACCTCTTAAGCACGCTTCCAAATTCCATTCAAAACCTAACACATCTTAAAAGCCTTTTTATTGCCAATAACCATGGGTTGCAAAAACCTCTCCTCCCCTCCTTGGAGTACTGCGACGTCGAATAAGGATATTTTAACTCCCGCTTGGCTACCATATAAGAATGACTCACATTGAAAAAATACGACTTTTAAAACTTTTGTACCAGTACAGAGCCATGGGATTTGAATACTTTCAAGAGTATAGACCACTCTCATTGAGCAAACAGCCTGTTCTGTCACACAATTTAGAAGAGCTTAAAATCAGTGTTGCGGGATGTCATCTCTGCGCACTAGCAAAGAGTCGTAAAAACGTCATTTTTGGTGCAGGTAATCTTAAAGCTAAGGTCATGTTCATAGGCGACAATCCCGGTGTCAGCGAAGATGAAACAGGTATGCTTTTTACAGGTAAAAGCGGCGAATTGCTTGCCAAAATGATCGAAAATGTACTCCTCATCCCTAAAGAAGAGGTCTATGTTACCACGATTTTAAAGTGTAAAACACCGGACAATCGCGTTCCAACGCCCGAAGAAGTCGCGTGTTGTAAACCGTATGTGATGCAACAGATCCAAACCATTCGACCGCAAATTATTGTTGCACTTGGATCGACCAGTTTTCATCATCTCACAGGAGAGTATGATACACCCATCGATAAAATACGTGGCACGGTTCTCAACTTTGGTGAAGCCAAATTGATCCCAACGTTCCACCCAAGTTTTTTACTGCGAAACCCTAGTGCGAAAAAAGAGGTTTTTGCAGATATGCTAAAAGTAAGGAGCATGTTATGAAATTTTGGTTGCCCCTAGCCCTGAGTTTATTTCTTTTTACGGGCTGTACAACGACAAGCCCAACCCCAGAGCCTTATAAACCAAGTACCTACAATATTTCATCTACCGCTAAAAAAGGCGCTGCCATTAATCAAAAAAGTACTGCGACGTACCCTGGGTCTGAAAAAGTAAAATCAGTTCCAACGCCAAGTACTCCAGCAACAACAGAGACGCTTCCATCGTCTGCACCTGTGATTATTGACAATACCATCAGCTCAAACACACTGACGATGGCAACACCGACACCTAGCACAACGGTTGAAAAAAGTGCCGATCTACCGCTTGAACCTAAAGTTGCCTCACCGATGCCAAAACCACTCAATGATGATAGTACGATGATTAAAATCGCTGTCTTAGTCCCTCAAAAAACCATCAAAAAATATGCAATAACTTCTGTTAACTCCGTTATTTCATATCTTTTGTATAAAAACTATTACTTTGATCTTAACGTCTTTAACTCAGGTGATGAGAGAGAAGAGTCGATTGCCAAAGCGCTTGCTGATATTCAAGCGGGTGGGTATAATTACATCATAGCACCAGTGACTGCTGATGGTGCCAATATTATTGCAAATCGTGTCACAGACACTCTTGTTTTTATCCCAACACTGCATCGCGCTAATGTACGAAATGCAGGTTCCAACATTGTCTTTGGTGGTATCGACTATGACCAACAAATCGCTCTTTTGGCAACAAAAGCCAATGAACGTGTGGGAACATTTGAAGACGGTAGTAGCCTAGGCTATCAACTCAATGGCTATGTTAAGAAAAACAATAACCGCGTCTTTTATGAAAAACGCGTTGATAGCCCCAAAGCAAACTTCAAACAGATGTTTAAAGGTAACAGCTCGCTCAATAACGCTTCTCTTTATCTAAATACTCAGCTTGTAACATCAAGCCTTATTGCATCGCAACTTCGTGCCAATGACATTCGTCCATACACCCTACTTTCAACACAAGTCAACTACAATCCATTGCTTTTAACACTGACACAGTATGAAGATCGCGACCATATGTACATCGCAAACTCCATCCAAAAAGCACCCCCAGCACTGGAAGAGATCAACACGATGTTTGGACATGACATTGTCTATGACTGGGTGAATTACTCTACGTCTATTGGAGCGGATTATTTGTGTCAACAGTTCTTTGATGGAAAGATCGCACGGACATTTAAAGAAAACATCTCTAGCAACCAAGTGATCTATAACACTTCGTTATACCAACCTGGTCGCAGTGAGTTTATTCGCGGAAATTAAATTCTGCCTCATAAGAGGCAAGCTTTAGTGCCCAAGTGGCTAACGTAGCCTTCTGAGCTTTGCTTAGAAGAGCTTTTTTAAATGAAAAAGCCTCTGAAAAAGGCTTTGGTTTCTTCATCTATTTTGCATGGCTTTCCCTCTTTAACATACGCAAGAGTGGAAGTCATCGCAAAGAGTTTTTCTTTATCTCTCCAAACTTCTTGTTTTAAAATAAGCGAAGCATTTTTAAGTTCTATCATCTCGCTTTTGACCTCTATAAGATCACCTAATTTTGCAGACTTTATAAAGTCTGCTTCAAGGTGACACACTACAAAATGACCACCATTGACAGCAGGGCTTCTACCATGCTCATAAAAAAGATCGCTTCTTGCTCTCTCACAAAACTTAAGGTAATTTGCATGGTAAACCACACCACCCGCATCGGTATCATCATAGTAAATGCGTGTTTTCATCTCGAAAGCCCCTATACTAATTATTTAGGCAATTATTATATTCAAACTTGACTATAAACTTACCCATTTATTCAACTTCTTCTTTTGAATATTTTTGGTAAAGGAATGCGAGTACGGCCTCTTTACAACGGATGTATTCGGGATTATCTTGCAAAGCCAAACGGTTGCGAGGCTTGGGTAAATTAACCTCTACGATTTCACCTATCGTTGCGGCAGGTCCATTGGTCATCATAATAATGCGATCACTGAGCAAAACAGCTTCATCCACATCATGAGTAATGATAATAACAGTATTTTCAAGACTTTGCTGAATACGCCCTAAATGCTCTTGTAAATTAGCTCTGGTGAGTGAATCAAGAGCGCCAAAAGGTTCATCCATCAGCAATACCTTCGGTCTAATCGAAAGCGCCCTAGCGATACCAACACGCTGTTTCATACCCCCGCTAATTTCTCCGGGATATTTTTGCGCCGCATGGGTCAGATTGACATACTCTAAAAAGGTATTGACACGCTCTTCTCGCTCTTTTTTAGTCAAATCAGGCATTACTTTTTTAACCGCCATTTCAACATTTTGAAACACTGTGAGCCACGGTAATAACGAATGGTTTTGAAAGACAACACCACGATCAGGCCCAGGTCCTGTAATCTCTTTTTTATCCAGAATCATATTACCACTGCTTTGATCTTGTAGCCCCGCAACAATATTTAAAATCGTTGATTTTCCACAACCAGAATGCCCAATGATGGCTACAACTTCGTTTTTGTAAATATCAAGATTGATCTCTTTAAGTGCAACATACTCTCCGCCATTGGGCAATTTAAAGACCTTGTTAATGCCCTCTAGTTGCAAATAAGGCTTTTTCATCTCTTCTATCGTTTCCATTATTTACTCCTTTTATGCACCGTATGTTCTATAATCAAACCGATTTGCAAGCCATCCCATCATAAGATCGAGCACAAATCCCACAATACCAACAATCAAAATACCCACAACAATGCTTGTATAGTTAAGATTGTTATACTCATCCCAAATCCAAAAACCGATACCAATACCACCTGTTAACATCTCAGCTGCCACGATAACCAACCATCCAATACCAAGAGAAAGGCGCATACCTGTAAAAATATAAGGAATTGCAACGGGTAAAATAATCTTAAAAACCTTCTCTAAAGGGTTAAAACTAAGAACCTTTGCCACATTGAGATAATCTTCATTGACACTTTTAACACCTAATGCTGTGTTAGCAATGATAGGCCAAATTGAGGTAATGAAGAGCACAAGAACAGCAGTTGCATTGATCTCTTTAAAAACCAAAAGGGCTAGTGGTAACCATGCTAAAGGCGAAACGGGTTTAAAAATTTGAATAAATGGATTAAGCATCCAATAGACATATTTACTCATACCAACCATTATTCCAACAGGTACACCGACGATAACCGCTAAAGAAAATCCTGCAAACACACGAAACAAAGAGTTTTGGAGCTGCCAAAAAATACCTTTGTCATTCTCACTGTTGATGTAAAAAGGGTCAGACAGCTTCTCAACAAAGTTCGCAAATGTTCCAGAGGGTGTTGGAAAACTTGGCACACTCTTACACAACAAACTCCACACTAACAGCAAAATGCCTAAAAAGACCAAAGGTAAAAAGAGCTTCAAAAAAAGCTCTTCTCCTTTTCGTTTTGAAAGTTTTTTCATGCTAACTCCTTATTTGGCACAGCCTGGCTTGCCAGAGGTACATAAGTAACCCGGTTGCGCAGTCGTCACACTCCATGCATTGACTTTGGCTAACTCTTCTTTGCTGACCTTAGTATGTTTGACATCAAATCCATAGATATACTCTATGACTTTATTGGGGTCAAATACTTTGCCATCAATAAATTTATTGTATTGATCAATACCCTCAATTTTATAAGCACTTGGTGGCAGTTTATAGTTAAGTTCTTTGGCTGCTTTTTCAAAAAGATCGCTTCGGTAAACTCTCTCAGAAACCTCTTTGATATTGATAGGTTTATCGATCTGTCCCCAACGGTACATCTGCGTTATAAACCACATACCATGACTTCTAAAAGGGTAGCTAGCATAGTTGTTGGAGAAAACATTAAACATCGGGTTCTCTTCAGACTTATAGTCTTTTAGGTACTGAAACGTTCCTGTCATAGACTTTTCAAGAACATCATAGGGAGCATTGACATACTCTTTTTTAGAGAGAATTTTTGCCGCCTCTTGTCTGTTTTCCCATGACTCATCCAACCAACGGGATGCTTCAATCACCGCTTTAATCATCGCTTGGGTTGTCTCAGGGTACTTTGCAGTGAATGCTTCGGTGGTTTGGAGTACTTTTTCAGGCTTATTGTTCCAAATGTCATAGTTGGTAATCAACGCACTGCCCATCTTCTCCATAACCGCACGCTCATTCCAAGGCTCACCTACAACATAACCATCGATGTTTCCTGCTTGCATATTGGCAACCATTTGTGGTGGTGGGAAGACTTTGAGTGTCACATCGGTATCGGGATCAATGCCACTGGATGCCATCCAGTAGCGAATCTCATAGTTGTGGGTGGAAACGGGATAGACGATGCCAAATTCAAAAGGTTTAAACCCTGCACCCTCTTTTGCTTTTTTCTTCTCAATCACTTTTTTAAGCGAACTGGCATCAACGGGGCGTTTTTTAGGGTCTAACCCCTCTTGCTCCATCAACGCAACCATTTTATTGCTGATGGTAATCGCATTGCCGTTAAAGTCCAAAGACATTAAGGCAACCATCGGTGTTTCGCCATTGATCCCTATGGTTGAAGCCAAAGGCATGCCCGCAAGTGCATGAACAGCATCATACTCTCCACTGATGCTCTTTTGCTGAATGCCAGCCCAACCACCACCCTCTTTGAGGACTTGGACTTTTAAGCCATGCTTTTCAAAAAAGCCCTTCTCTTTTGCAATGACGATGGGAGCACAGTCCGTTAAGGCAATAAAGCCTATTTTGAGATCGGTCTTTTCTGGTGCAGCGAGTGCCAAACTGTAACCTAAACACGTCATGAGTGTTATTTTTGTGACATTAAACCCCTGTTTCATCTGCTATCTCCTTTTTTAATCAACGCTTGCCAGCAGTATAGTATAAAAAATATTTTGAAAATTAAGTTTTATTGATTAATTTTTAATCATATAAGCTGAATTATTATTGAATTCGTGATTGTATAATTTCACAGCACAAGTAAGGAATGGCTATGAAAATTAAATCAGTATGTGGGTATTGTGGGGTTGGTTGCGGAATAGAATTTGACGAAACACGGCTCATTGGCGATGTGGGGTATCCTATTAATGAGGGAGCTTTGTGCGCTAAAGGCGTTTCTGAATTGCAATCCATCCAAACCTCATCTAGGCTTTTAAGACCTTACGTGCGCACGACCATAAATGATGATTTCAAAGAGATTGATTGGGAGATAGCTTTAGGAATTCTTGCCAATAAAATTAAAAACACTGCCCCCAATAAATTGGCGTTTTATCTCTCAGGTCAACTAATGAGCGAAGACTACTATGTTGCCAATAAACTGGCAAAAGGATTTTTAGGCTGCTCTAACGTCGATACCAACTCACGAACCTGTATGGCAAGTGCGGTGGTTGGGCATAAAAAGGCGTATGGGGTTGATTATGTACCGGTCACCAGTGATGATGTGGAAGATGCCAATCTGCTGATGCTTATCGGTGCAAATCCAGCCGAAGCGCATGTCGTTTTTTTCAATAAAGTCAAAAAACTTCTAAAAAATGGACTCAAACTTGTTGTGATTGATCCAAGAAAAACGATGACAGCAGAACATGCGACCTTGTTTCTTCAGATCAAGCCAGGCACAGACATCGATCTTCTTAATGCCATTGCAAAACGCCTTATCAGCGATGATATGATGATTGACCATCTCTTTTTACAAGCCCATGTGGAGGGTTTTAAAACGCTCAAAGCGCACCTTGCCAAGATGGCGAGTACAAAACTGCTTAAGCGATGTGGCGTGAGTAAAGAAGAGTTTGAGACACTCATGGCACTCATCTATGAAAATCCCAACTTCATCACCGCATGGACAATGGGCATCAACCAAAGCATCCAAGGGGTTGATAAAAACCTTGCCATTCACAACCTGCACCTCATTACGGGAAAAATCAATAAAAAAGGGTGTGGTCCATTCTCCTTAACAGGACAACCCAATGCCATGGGTGGGCGAGAAGTGGGAGGTCTTTCAACGATGCTTGCCGTACATCTGGGGTTTGATGAAGCATCCATCGCCAGCGTGCAAGACTTTTGGGGTGCACCTTTGATGGCAACAACCGAGGGGTTAACCGCTATGGAGATCTTTGAACAAGCAGAACGTGGTGAAATTGAAACCCTCATTATTTGCCATACCGATCCTATCTATCATCTTCCAAATCGTCACCGTATTGAAAAAGCCATTCAAAAAATCCCTTTTGTTGTGGAGATCAATGCGTACCGCGATAGTGAAACCAGTAGCTATGCCCACTTACGCCTTCCTGCCTCACCGTGGGGAGAGAAAGAGGGAACCCAAACCAATATGGAACGCCTCATCACCAAACAAGAGGTGCTAACCAGACGCTCTATTGATGCATTGCCTGATTGGCAAATCTTTACAAAATTAGCGCAACGCTTAGGCTTTAAAGAGGCTTTTGCGTATGAAAGTGCCAAAGATGTTTTTAATGAGTACAAAGCAATGACAAAACTCTCCTATAAAAAACACTTGAATATCTACGAATGTGACTACGATAGCCTTCGTGAAAAGCCGTTTCGTTGGGGAGAAAAACTGTTTGAAACCAATACGTTTTTAACACCCAATCAAAAAGCACATCTGTTTTGTGTTGAAAATCAAAAACTCAGTGAAGCGCCAACCAAAGCGTTTCCATTTGTCTTACTCACCGGTCGCACCAGAGATCAATGGCACAGTGGAACCAAAACTGGCTTTGTGCCCTCGTTACTCAAACATAAACCGTTGGAATTTGTTGAAATCAGCGAAGAAGACGCAAAGGCGTATCGCATAAAGAGCGATGATCTCATCGAAATTGCATCCTTACGGGGAAAAATTGTCGCAAAAGCCATTGTCACTTCACATATAGCGCAAGGCTGCGTGTTTCTGCCCGTCACACACCGTGGCATCAACTACCTCACCAACGATCTTTATGACCCGCTCTCCAAAGAGCCTGATTACAACCATGCATGCGTCAAAATCACACGCATAGCCCTTCGATCTTAACCAAAGGAAATCTCATGTCAAAATTAGAAGAAATCTCCGCAAAAGTCAACCAAGTTGCCAATAAAATTGAAGAGCTAAAACAGACCAAAACACCGCTTGAAGTCTTTGCCTGCATCAAACAGTATGCTAAAGAGGGGTATGAAGCGATACCAGCAGATGAAAAAAGCTATTTTCTTAAATGCTTTGGTATTTTTGATCGAGAAAGCACCCCGGGTCAATTTATGATGCGGATTCGCACCAGTGGCGGTTGTTTGAGTTTAGAGCAAGCGCAAACCCTAGGAGAACTTGCCAAATCGTATGGCAATGACTATATGGATCTCACAACACGCGCTGCTATAGAGCTTCGTTACCTTGAGATTGAAAACATTCCCGATCTTCTTGCCCGATTAGAGCATGTTGGTCTGACCTCATTTCAAACGGGCGTCGATAATATCCGCAGTATCATTATGGATCCATTGGATGGAATCAGTGAAGATTCTCTGCTTACATGTAAACCGATTGTCAAAGAGATGGAAGCTGTTTTTCTTAAAAATGAAGAATGGATTGCCTCCTTGCCACGAAAGTTCAATACCGCCATCACAGGAGCACTTCAAAATCGTTGCAATGTGTACGGACAAGACTGCGGATTTGTCTTAGCTAAAAAAGAGGGAATGCTTGGCTTTTCTCCTTTCTTGGGCGGTCGCGTGGGGCATCATTCTTTGCCCAGTAACCTCTTTTTAACACCCAACCAAGTAGCACCTTTTTACGAAGCGCTCTTAAAGCTCTTTCAAACCTACGGCTTTAGACACAACCGCAACAAAAACCGCTTTCGTTTTTTACTCGATGAAGTAGGAATGGATGAGATCATCCGAGAAGTCCAAGACCAACAAGGATTAACCTACCCTACCGATCCAGAAATTTTAACCAAAGAAGAAGGAAAAATTGAGTTTATCACAACATACAAAGATCAAAAACATCTGCATTGCCCTGTTCCTTGCGGTGTTTTTAGTGGAAGTGCTCTGCTCAAAGCCGTCCAATTTGCACAGATGCAAGAGGCACGTGAAATTCGTTTAAGTGTAGAGCAAAATTTTATTGTTGTGGGGGCTCAAAATCTTCTCTTGGATGACGCCTTTGTAAAAGAGTATGCCACCTTTGATAACAGTTACTTCCGTAACATTGTTGCATGTGCTGGGAAGAAACATTGTCCTTTTGGCATTATCGAAGCAAAAGAAGAAGGATTGAAAGTAGCACAAGCATTGCTTGAAAAATTTCCTAACCATAAAGAGCAACTCAAATTTTACTGGTCATGCTGTCCAAAAGGGTGTGGAATCCATGAAAACGGCGATTTTGGTTTTGTGGGTTCAAAAGCTAAAATTGATGATGAAGTGGTCGAAGTTGTTTCCATTTACAGAAAAGGGGAACTTGTTAAGACCAAAGTTCCGCTGCATCAGATTGCCCAAGAGATCATCGCTATGCTAGAAGCAGAATAAAACGCCATGCTCTTTCATAAGCCCTATGAGCTCTTCATAGGGCTTCTCATGTTATGTAGTTAATACGTTGCACCAATAGCTAAAGAGAGTGCCGAATACTCATGATTGGAGGTGTCGTTGCTTTTATCCTGCTTGTGTTAGAGTTTTGACAAAACTTTATTTATACGAACAAAGGATAAACCATGTACACGCTTCTGCGACTTCTTTTTGTAGCATTTATGAGCATGACGATGCTTCACGCCAGCTTTTTAGAAGAAGAGAGTGCGAGAGCCATTAAAGAGAAAAAGCTCATTCTTGTCAACGTTGTAACGGAAAATTGCCCTTACTGTAAGCAAATGCAAAAAGAGATATTTAACAACGCAACGTATCGAAAGCAAATAGACCAAAAATTTGTTTTCGTCTCAATCGATCTTTATGATCCTGCCTTGCCAGCAGATTTGCGTACCAAATATACCCCAGCGAACGCCATTCTCTCACCAACGCGCCATAGCATCATCGAAGGGTACACAGGCTACATGGACCCTGCCTCTTTTATGAGTGTTTTGGAAAATGCATACAAAGCAGAGTTTAAATAAAGAGGCATTCAAAGGTGAAATTAAGTATAATAGACAACTCAAAAATTAACACCCTAAAAGGCAATCCTTGAAAAAAATATTTCTCATTCAAGAAGAAAACAAAAACAGTGACCGACTTGTAGAGTCCATCAAACATGAAATCCGAAAATACCTCAAACGTGAACGTGCTAAAAAAACACCTGAAGGCTTTCACTACTGGGACTTTGACTGCAAATTCGGACAAACCAGCGAAACAGCACACGTCATCCACCACGCTGACTTCACAGCAGAAATCGACAAAGCGCACGCTGAAAAATGGAGCGAGTGTTATGTTGAGATCATCGCAAAGCCCGCTAAAAAACCTGTTGCTTCTGCTAAAGTAGAAGAGACAAAATAAGCTTTACATGTAAAGCTTCAACCACTTAAAATTGGGGCTTTGCAATGTTCATACAAAGAGTTAAAATGAAGAGCAAAAACTACTCCTACATCTTAGTATCGTTACAATTCATCTTCATCGCAATCTTACTTGTAGAACATGGCTTGCACATACCAACAACCATCTTTGCTTTACTCATCTTCATTCTAGGCTGTGGCTTTGGACTCTATACGGTGAAACACAATCCACTTGGCAACTTTAACATCACGCCCGAAATCAAAGAAAATGCCTCACTCATCACCACTGGAGCGTACCGATACATCAGGCATCCTATGTATTTTTCAGTGCTTGTGATGATGCTTGGGATTGTGTTGTCTAAGCCTACAATTCTCAGTCTTTTTATCTACGTGCTTTTAGTTGTAACACTGTTTTTGAAAGCTCAAAAAGAAGAGATGCTGTGGATGGTGCAGTCTAACGAGTACAAAAGCTATATGCAACAAACGAAAAGAATTATTCCGTTTGTTTTGTAAAGTAGCCTGTCCCCTTACTTTTCATAAAGGAACATTGCATTCATGCTAACACAACCAAACTTAAAAGAAAAGCTTTACGTAGCTTCAGGACAAATATGCCACAAAACCTTTTCTATCGTGGTTATTTATGACACTATTTTAGTGTTGTATGTGAGGGAGAATGACTTTACATGTAAAGCCATTTTTGAGCAGTTTGGCAAATGTGTTTGAAAGGGATTTTAAGAGATAAAAGGTTAATCCTAACCCTTTATCTCTTAGTAAAAGCCTCGTCCACTTTTTTCATTACATATGTTTCATAAAAAGTGTAATTAATGTTAATATTCCTATTAATATTGCAAACAACAATGGTACATGTTTTTCTGTTGCAGTAAATGATTTATATTTTTTAGGACGCAATCCTTTTCCTAAAGACACCCATTCAGCTAAATATATTTGTGATGAAAGCTCTTTTTCTAACCGAAGAATTACATCAAATTTTGCTTTGTTTAGTTTTCCATAATTATCAATAAGATTTCCCCATGAATTACATAAAAGCAACCCAACTAGTGAGAAACCATATAATAACCAACTTGCATTAGAGAGAGTATCTGTTTTTACCAAGAGTCCAGCAATCGCAAGTAAACTACCAATTACAGTAATAAAAAACGCACTTGTTTTTTGTCTTCTTTCAATTAATTTGTCTGATGAATCTATCATTAACTTGTATAAATCAAAATTTTGGTCACTGTTATTAACAAAACACTTTTCAAATTCTTCTTTTAAATCATATAATGACTTTAATTTTAAAATTGAAGCTGGGTCAGTTTGATTATTATCAAAATTAATTATTTCTTTATTTGACTCACGTGCTTTTTCAATTTCCCATTTAGCATTCTTTGATTCATTGCATGCTTGAGGATTGAAAACAAGCACAGCTTCTGCTTCAGCAATTGCATTAATAGCTTTTTCTTTCCATTCTTCATTATACGAACTATCTAAAAAAATTAACGATAACTCTATAGATAGTTCTTTTGCAAGATTTTTTAGTTTTCTTTTTGCAAGGTCTCTCTCTTGAAACCTATGAATTACAAATAATTTCATTTAAACCTTTCTTATCGTGCACCATTTATAAGTTTTTTCAAGTTTTCCCAAGTCCAAGTATAAATACTATCCGTTGAACTTGCTGATGTAGGTTTTGTACATGTCCTATCAGAATATGCAGCTAATAAAAAGTAAGGTTTTCCTTTCTCTTTTGCAATTAATAATTCTGCTGCAACGCCTGATGCTGTATGTGTTGTTGTACCACAAAGAATTATAACAACATCAATATTGTTCATACGAAGTTTTACTTTTTCTTTCCAATCACCAGTTAAATGTTCTTTTACTGAATTATCTTTAAAATCAAATGGACTATCAGGTAATTTTGCTTGACCAGCAAGCATGTGTTTTGTTCCTTCGTCATGATCAACATCAAAACTAATAAATACTCTTTTTTTGATTACCATGCTAATACCCCTTTTATGATTTAATATTATATAAAATATAAACTTCAAATTGAACGCAATATATCAATACTAATTGTGAACTACCCATAAAAAAAAATTATATATAACTCTTATGGATACGAAACCAAAACCTTCTCTATCGCCTCTTTAAGCTCTGCATTGAGGTTATCCATCTTATTGACCATCCATAAAAGATAGTTTCTATCTATCTCTAAAACTTCCTCGGGTGTTTTGCCAGCATATTTGCCAAAGCCGATGGTTAGAGTGACGTTCTCTTTGGTGGCTTCGAGGGCGTGGAGTATGGAAGCTTTGACATCAGCGTCTAGTCCGTTGGCATTTTGCATGTAGTGAAGGTCTTGGCGATCCGTGCGTGCGACATCGGCGAATTTTTTACCTTTGTTTTTACCGTAAGGAATGTGGCTTAGCACTATAGGCTCGGAACAGAGGAGTATCATCTTTGGCATAGAGTGTTCTTCGCAAAGTCGTTCAAAGAGGTGTTTTAGAACGATAACATCGCCAAGTGCGTCATGCGCGTTGATGGTGATGCCAAGCTTTTTGGCAAGAGCCTCTTCTTCACGGTAGAGTCCCCATTGATAGCGTTTGTACTGCAAGCTAAAGGATGAGCCATCGAGCGGATAGTAAGCACGTAAAATGCGAAAGGTGTCGATGAGATTCATCTGAGAGGTAAAGCCCTCTTTTGAGAGCATTCCAAGATCAAACGCGGCATTTTGAATGACAATGATGTTGCTCGGTATGTTGAGTTCACACAGTCTTTTATAGGCTTTTGTCTGCACACATGAGGGCTCACCCTCAAGCATTTCAGGGGTAATGTGGTGAATCGCCATTGCCTCGAATGCGATAGGAAGTGGTGGCATACAAAGGTCGTTATGAATCTCCTCAATCTCAAACTCTTCGTTTAAAACTAAGTAACTCAGCTGACAGATGCGGTCTTTTTCCATCATACCTGTGGTTTCGGTATCTAAAACAATAATTTTCATGGCGCGCCTTCATGCGTGATTATCGTCTCATTGTACGTCAATCTTGCTTTCAAATGTTTTACATGTAAAGATAATTCATACTCGGTTCATCTTTGTTTTCTAAAATTGTCATTAAATTATTACACGACAAGGAATTTTCTTGATTGGACTTTTTTTCAAAGCGCTGAATCGCAATCGCTTTAAAACATTTCTTATTTACACGAGCATCACCGTTGCAATCACGGCTATCTTTATGATAACGTCGATTTCACGGGGTATCATCGGGATGTACTCCACGATGCTCAAAACCGAAGGCGACATCATCGTCACGCAAGCCAAAATCGCCGATACCTTTTTCAGCGATGTGAACGTTTCACTTGCAGATAAAATTCAAAACATCGCTGGCGTTAAAGAGGTGTACGCACTCATTTTAGGGGCTAGTCCTATTAACGATCTACCCATCGCTGCGATTTATGGCGTGAGTGAAAATCGTTTTAAAACCTATGCGCTCACCGAAGGTGCTTACCCAAAAAAAGGCGAAGTCATCCTGGGTAAAAACATCAACGCAAGACTTCATGCACCTAAATTTGTCTCTATCTCGAACAAAACGTTCAGCGTTTCAGGCATCTTTGAAAATGGTGTCGGTTTTGAAGACGGTGGTGCTGTGCTTAACCGCGAGGATGCTAGTGCTATTTTCAATAAAGAAGCGTCCATTTTGCTTGTAAGCATGGAGCGGGGATATGAAGCAAATGCACTTATTGAAAACATCAATGCGCAAAGTTCAGACATCGAGGCTAAAACCACGCATGAGTTTGTAGACAATTACAATCAATTCAAGATCATTGAAACCTCCTCCAACGTCATCAGCGCGGTGGCTTTTTTGATGGGATTGCTGGGAATTACGAGTCTTATAAGCATTACGATTAACGAGCGAAGAAGCGAGTTTGGCATACTTCGTGCCATTGGAAAGTCGTCTAATTTCATCATAACGATGGTCGTTGGTGAAACGTTTGTCATCACCTGTGTTGGCTTTATCTCAGCGCTTCTCTTCTCCAAAGCGTTACTTTTTATGATCGCGCACATCGAGAAATTTCAAGGCTATGTGAATGGTGAGCTCAGTTTAGAAACTATCATCGCTGTTTTTTGTTTCTCCCTTTTTATGGCACTTTTAGGCGCACTGTTACCAGCGTATAGCGCATCAAAGATTGACCCGATCATCCTCATTCAAAGGGGTGCGCTATGATACTTCAAGCAGGGGGAATTACCCATTTCTACAAAAATGATCTAGCACTCGATAACGTCAACTTTGAAGCCAAGCGTGGCGATTTTATCGCTATCGTTGGAGAAAGTGGCAGTGGTAAGTCCACCCTACTCTCCATTCTCTCCTCCTTGCTACGCCCTACTAAAGGCGAGTTGTTCTTTGAGGGAAAAGCCTACACACTCATCAAAGACATCGATGCGTTTCGTCAAAAAGAGATTGGGTTTATCTTCCAGTTTCACTACCTCATCGGGTATTTAACGATTTTAGAGAACATTAAACTCGCAGCGATCAATAAAAATAGTACCTACATCGATACGCTCTTTAAGCAATGTGGCATCGAAGCGATTAAAGACAAATACCCAGATGAAATTTCAGGCGGGCAACGCCAACGTGCCGCCATTGTCAGGGCATTGGTGAACTCACCTAAAATCATCTTCGCGGATGAACCAACGGGAAACCTAGACTCACACAATTCGCAAAATATCTATGAGCTTTTCAAAATGCTCTCCAAAAGTGGCACGACGATCATCATCGCGACACACGACCGCAAGGTATCGGATTATGCAGACAAAATTATCGAGGTAAAAGATGGAAAAATTCTCTAGTTTTATACAAAAAGCCTTTGCCATAAGCTCACTCTTTTTAGTGCTTGGCTTGGCATTTGGCTTTGAATACTCACTCAATCTTTTGGGACACTTCCTGCCCTCATCCACACTCTCAGCGGTCAATGCAAGAAGTGTGCATGTCTCGTTGATGCTCTATGGTTTTGTGCCATTGATGCTCTCCTTTTTACCATTTGTTTTGATGGAAAAAGAGAACATCCACAGTGAAAAAGGGCTTGAAAAACTAAAAACCTACTTTACTCTCTGGTGCATTTTTTTGGTCTTTATGACCATTAGCCTCTTGATGGGCGTTCACCGTGGGCTGGTTTTTTATGACTTTGCGTATGAGCTCAATTTTATCCTTGCATTTTCGGGTGTTTTTTACATCTTAGCGCTGTATGACTACATCAAAGAGTACAAGGTTATTCCATTGTGGATCAAAGTCTCTTTGTACCTTGTCATCGCCTCTCCTATCGCACTTTTAGTGCTGATGAATCCTGTCATTGGGCAAGTGGAGAAAACCATTGTAGGACCGCATGGAGACAATACGCTCGGCATGAGTTACACACTGATTCCACTTTTTTACCTCCTCATCAAACTGCATGCCAAAGAGGCGTTTGTGGCGAAGTACCATGCGATGTGGATCATTCCTCTTGTGGGTTACATCGCTTCGGTTGCACACCGCATTTTTATAGGTGATCTTAGCTACAACCAAGAGTGGTTTTTCCAATACCTTACCCTTTGTTTTGTGCCGCTTTTGATTAAATGGTTCAGTGATGCAAAGATCACCTTTAAAAATAACCCTTTCCTCATCATCGCTGTGTACTCCTTTTTGTTTGTGGACATTGAGGGCAACATCTTGTTTATCCCTTCCATTCGCTGGTTGTTTCACCGCAATGACCTCGTTGTAGCCCATGCGCACATCGCTATGGGTGTTAACATCTTTTTTATGGCAATGGCAGTTGTGTCACCGTATCTTAAAAACCTCAACCAAAAAGCCTTTAGCTTCTTTTACACACTAGGCTTTACACTTATGCTCATTGCTCTCTCCTTAGCAGGAATGATGGAAGCGGGCTTTATGCAAGCGGACATCAACCTTTTGTGGACGATTCGAATGTTGTGTGGTCTGTTCATTATTCTTGTAACCATCGGGTTTTTTTACCCACAGTTGGGACTCGGTGTGGAAAAACTTGATACGCTAAGGCTCTACCACCTCACAGGCTTTCTCTCTGACGCACTGGGTGGTATCTTTTTGTTTATCTTTGCCGCGACCTTGTACCCATTGTTGGGATTTGGTTTCGAAGGAAAGTACGAGTACATTGTCTTTGCATTTATGACAACCACTGGCATCATTCACCTTTTTGGTTTGCTACAGCCTTCCTATGCGCTCATACTTGCTAAAATAAGTGCGTTTAACCGCATCGCAGTTTCTGCTATGTTTTTATCGCTTTATCTTTCCCATCAACTGGGGATTGAAGCGATGCTCATTGCGTTGTATGACCTTGTTTTTGCATCTGTTTATGTTATGTTTGCATCAAAATTTGAAAGGAGGCTCTATGTTTAATGCCCTTTTTACACTCTTTGTCGCGAGTGAGTTTTGTTACTATTTGCTCATCGCACAAACGGGAATTATTGAAGTATTTCACTCAGACATCCAAGCTTTCTTTACCCTTCCACTCGGTGGTATTCTGGGAAGTTTACTGGTGTATCGCTCATTTGGCTGGTTAAACACCGACCAAAAAAAGATCATCTTTTTTGTAGGGCTTCAAGCACTCTGTTCGCTCTTTTACCCCTCTTTAAATCTTGTGGTTTTAGGCGCACTTGGCATCAGTCTTGGTATGAGCGCTCCACTGCTCATTAAATTTACCAAAGGTCACTACACAGAAATCGCCATAGCCCTTGGCGTTACCTATGCTCTCTCTACGGCACTCTTTACGTATGAGCCTATTTTGAGGGGTAACCTAGCCATTGGACTCTCCCTCATTGCGTTTGCATGTAGCTTTTTTATCCACCGTTTGCCAGAACATCCTGAAGAAATAGAGTCTGAGAGCTTGAGTATCTACGCGGTTTTAGCGATGGCGGTTTGGGCATTTTTAGATGCCAACCTTTTTGAAACACTTTCACGTAGTTCTGACATCTCTATCTGGAGAGCGGAGACATGGCACATTATCTTGGTGTTTCACCTCGTGGGAATGGGTGTAGCGTATCTGCTTCGTGACACACTTAGAGAACATCACTCGTTTATCATCGCTCTTTTGTTTGCACTCAGTTACATGCTCTACGCTGCGCGCGAAGCTGTGCTTTTAAGTATGATTTATCCGTTTGTCATTTCATACTACAACTTTGTCATTATGAAACGACTCTCAAGACTTGGCAATCTTAGATTGCTTGGCATGATTATGGTCTTTACAGGCTGGATCGCAGGTGGTGGTGGACTTATGAGTGCGCTAGGAGGTTACACCTATGTGGGTGTTATGATGATTTGTGTACTTTTATGTACCGAAATTTATAGTTTTATTTATCAAACTTCTCAAAAAAGGATCAACCATGTTCAGTAAAATTGCGTTAGCCGTTCTTACAACTTCTCTTCTTACCAGTGCCTCTTTCGCCCGCGAGGTCAATTATAAAGAGGGATTCATCCAAGCTCAAACAGAGATTTTAGGCGATAGCAACATTGCGCCAAAATGTAGCCATATTACAACCAAACTCAGTATGGACGAAACGTTAGAATCCCTTAAGGGTGAAATCTCAATGGAACTTTTAAGCCTCAAAAGCGAAAATGAAAAGCGCGATGAACACATGCATGAAACTTTACATGTAAAAGAACACCCCATCACTACCTTTACACTTAAAGAGCTCAAAAAAGAGGCGGATGGCTACCATCTTGTAGGCGTACTCTCTCTCAACAAACAGATCAAAGAGATCGACACAAAAGCGGACATTACAGATCAAAACGATCTTCTTAAACTCAAAGGTGGCTTTAGCATCAAAATGAGCGACTTTGGTATCGAGCCTCCTACGTTGCTTTTTTTAAGTGTACGTGATGAAGTTACCATCTCTTACGACCTAGCTTTAGCAAAAAAATAAAAGAGTCAATGATGTTTGAAAAAGCGTACGCGAGGCTGAATTTCAAAAGTATGAGGGTTGGTATCAAAAACCTGCCAACCTCTTTTGAAAACTTTACCATTGTACATCTCAGTGATTTACATGTAAACGCTCAAACGCCCTTGCATGCGCTTGAAAGCTTGGTCACAAAGATCAATGAACTTGACATCGACATGGTTGCTCTCACAGGTGATCTTTTTGATGCAAGAACGAAGTACATCAAAATACACCTTGAAATTCTAAGCCACATAAAACATCCTGTTTATTTTGTGAGCGGTAATCATGACCTTGCTTATACACGAAAACAGCTCGCATGTGAGGTTTCAAAACTTGGTTTTATCCTGTTAGATAACCGTATCGTGACGCTCAACCTAGGCGGCGAAGCGCTTCAACTCATCGGTATTAGCGACGCGTTTAGCAGGTATTTTGGCATCAAACGCCATGAAAAAGAGCTTTTCGCACAACTGGACACAAAATGTCCTTCCATCTTGCTCGCACACCAACCCAAAGACATTCGTTTTGCAAAACAGTTTTCGGTTGATTTACAACTCAGCGGGCACACCCATGGTGGGCAGATTTACCCTTTTGGCTACCTCGTACGGCTGTTTCAGCCCTATGTAAAAGGCTTGCACCGACAAGGGAAAACGCAAATCTTCGTCACCACAGGGTATGGTAGTTGGGGATTTGACTTTCGTTTTAATGCTCCCAGTGAAGTAGTTATTTTGACATTAACAAAGGACGATCATGCAGATCAAGGTTAAATTGTTGTTGTGGTATCTGGCCATTCAAACATTTATTTTGGCAAGTTTTAATTATGCACTTTTTCTCAATGTAGAACATAATTTACATGAAAAAACCTACACAACACTGCAAACGCATGAAATGGTCGAACATTTTTTAACGAGAATGTGGATCTTAGACCCTTTTATCTTGCTGTTATCCAGTATTGGCGGTTACGTCTTGGTCTCAAAATACTTTCAACCCATTCAAAATATGCTCCAAGAGATCAAAGCCATTACACCGAACAACCTCTCTCTTCGCATACAACAACGTCCTTACAATGATGAGATAAATCACCTCGCCATTGCCTTCAATGAGATGCTTGACCGCCTTGAAAAAGCATTTCATGGCGTCAAAGAGTTTAACACCCATGCGTCGCATGAACTACGTACGCCTCTTACCATTATGCGTGGAGAAATCGAGATAGCCCTACGAAAAGAGCGCACGGTGGAAGAGTATAAAACGATTTTGGAAACACAATTAGAAGAGATTAAAACGCTTCAAAAACTAATGGAAGACCTACTCTTTCTAGCAGAATACAATGCCATGGAAACGCAAAATGAGCTTGAAGGGTTAGGCTCTCACGCTAAGAGCCTTCTTGAGATGCGAAAAGCGTGTTGCACCCCAAAAGTCTCTGCTTAAAACTTTACATGTAAAGCTATTTTTCTTTCGTGATCTCGCGGATAAGCTCATACTCATTTTTACGCAATGCTTCGAGTATGACAAAGATCTCATCTGAGGGTACACCCATTTGGCTGAGGGCTTCTTCACCGGTACGAATACTACTCTCCAATGTTTCCGCAATCACCCAACTAGCTCCAGATAAAAGCATTTTATCCATGGCTTTGATGTCTAAGGCGCGTGCTAAAATCTTAATATGCGGATAATTTTCTTTGATATGTTTGACCACTTTGAGCGCATTTAAACTATGGTCAATCGAGACAATGATCATCGAAGCTTGGTCAAGTTTAATGGTGTTCAACAGTTTTAAGTCCGTAATGTCTCCAAAGAAAACAGGAAAGCCCTCTTTGCGACCAAATGCCACTTCATTCGTGTTAATGTCAAAAACCATAAAAGGAATACCACTGCTTTTAAGCATTTTTGCAATCACTTTTCCCGTACTACCGTAGCCCGCAACCACGACTTTTTGCTCCATACTTGCATTATCAGTATTGAAGTAAGAAAATTGCGAAACATTGGCAAGCCTATTCGCAAGGGAACATCCAAAATTATACAAAACGGGGGTAAGAAGCATACTGATAGAAATAACACCGATGCCCACAACAAAGAGCTGATCGTCGATGATACCCAGTGCCTTTGCCGCACCAAAGAGAACAAAACCAAACTCACCACTTTGATTGAGCAAAAATGCCAGCTTGATAGCACCGCTTTTACTCGCTCCAAAAGCAAGCATCAAGGCAAAGATGACCAAAGATTTCAGTACTAAAATGACCACCACATGCTCGCTAAAAACCCACGGATCGTTCATAATCGCTTGAAAATCAATCGACATACCCACAGCAATGAAGAAAAGGCTCATCAAGATACCTTTAAAAGGCTCAAGGCTGGATTCGATTTGGAAGCTATAGCGTGATGTTGAGAGGAACATACCCATCAAAAAAGCACCAAGTGCCATCGAAAGCCCTGCATGCTTCATAAGATACGCTGAGAGGACAACACTCAGCAGTGTCAACAGTAAAAAAGCATCTTTATTACGCTGTTTTGCTACTTTATCAAGAGCTTTGGGAATGATGTAACGCCCAAAAGCGATCAGCAATGCAAACATCGCTAAAACATCAATGAGTGTTTTCCACCACGAAGAATCTACGGTTTGTTGTTGCGTTGAGAGAAGAGGAAGCACTGCCAAAAGTGGCACAACCGCTAAATCTTGAAGCAGTAAAATTGCAAAAGCATTTTTACCATGCTCCGTGTTGAGTTTTCCTTTGTCTTGCAAAATCTGCATGACAAAAGCAGTTGAAGATAGAGCAAGCGTAAAGCCCAAAAGCATTGCAACACCTATGCTTTCGACAAAAAAATTCATGTAAAGACCAAGCACAACACCAGAAGCGATGACTTGCAGTGAACCTAAACCAAAAACCTCTTTACGCATTGACCAGAGTTTTGCAGGTTGCATCTCAAGACCAATGACAAAAAGCAGTAAAACAACACCAAATTCCGTAAAATGGCGTAACGTTTCAACTTCGCTTGTGACAATAGGTCCAGGGGTGTGAGGACCTACAATAATTCCAGCAATCAATAATCCCAAAATAGAGCCAAGCCCCATATGTTTTGAGATGGTTACCATAATAGCAGTCACTGCTAAAAGTACCAACGCTGAAAGAAGGAAAAAATCCATGCACACCCTTTACATGTAAAGATTTATAGAACGATCTCTTGGTGAATATTAAGCCCAAAACCTGACAACCCAACATAATCTTTACGCTTCGTGGTTGAGAGCAAATTGATATTGACTACACCGAGTTTTTTAAGAATTTGCGCACCAATGCCAAACTCTCGAAGCTCTGGGTTTGTAGTGTATTCGTTGTCGATAAAGACAAAAAGTCCATTGTTTGCTTTAAGATACTCAATCGCTTTTAGCACACCTTGAAATTTTTTGTCGTTCGCTAAAAGTTCATTGTCTGGCAAAATGTGGTGAAACTTCACAGCACTGGTTGTACCGATCTCGCCAAAAGCGTAAACGATGTGGTGATTGCCTTCGTGATCGACCATGTCTATTTTGCGAGCATGTGATCCAAAAAACTCAACGATTCCCGAAGCCACTTCACGAACCAATGACTCAGACTGCATACGGTAAGCTACGATATCAGAGATATAAACAATGTTGATGTCATGTTTTTTACAAAAAAGGTCAAGATCATCACGGCGTGCCATGTGTCCATCTTCTTTCATTACTTCACAGATGACTGAGACCTCACGAAGGCCTGCTAAACGACAAAGATCGACCGAACCCTCTGTATGCCCTGTGCGAACCAATGTTCCGCCTTTACGTGCTATCAGTGGGAAGATATGACCTGGTTTGACAAGCTCGGAGGGTTGGCTGAGTGAATCTGCAAGTATTTTAATCGTAATATCACGCTCATACGCTGAAATACCTGTCGTACAGACACGTGCATCAACGGAAATGGTAAACGCTGTTTCATGTTGAGAGTCGTTGTTTTTTACCATAGGGTTAAGACCCAAACGATTAGCGATCTCTTCGGTGACAGGCGTACAAATCAAACCTTTCGCCTCTGAAGCCATAAAATTGACCTTCTCAGGAGTAGAGAACGTTGCTGCATAAACAAGGTCGCCCTCGTTTTCACGGTCCTCATCATCGACCATCATTACCATCTTGCCATGCTTGATATCTTCTATCGCTTGTTTGACTCTTTGTATCGGCATTTTCGCTCCAAATAAATAATTTAATTGATTATAGTAAATAACCCTTGACAAACAAATTAAAAATCACTATAATTTCACCTCAATTAACGACTTGGTTGAATATCGCCAAGCGCTAAGATAAGCTGGTTAGCTCCAGTTATCAGGGTTCATTTCCCTTTGTATATTTATAATATCGCGGGATAGAGCAGTTGGTAGCTCGTCGGGCTCATAACCCGAAGGTCGCTGGTTCAAGTCCGGCTCCCGCAACCAGTTTTTCAAATGATGTTCTTCTTGGGGATTCGCCAAGCGGTAAGGCACCACGTTTTGGTCGTGGTATTCATAGGTTCGAATCCTATATCCCCATCCACCCTTTTTTCTCACACACAATCATTCAACTTTTTATCTCCCACTCAACACAAAAATTCTATTTTCTGCTGGCGAGTTTAACACTTTGATTGACAATATTTTCTTAACTAGAATATTTAAGATAAAATACAAACGATGAAATATAAAATTCAAAAGTAAAATTGTAAATGAAGAGGGATTGAATGGGTGAAAAAGGCAATGTGATGATGAAGGCTTTCTTAGATAAAAATGAAATCACTTACAGTCTAGGAACAGGGAAAGAGAAATTTTTAGTCAATTATTACATCAATCATGATCTTGTAGAGTCAACAATAGCAACTGTTACGTTTTATATGAACAATCCAGAATATGTTGATACGATAACAATTAGTGATTTAGATTCGCATAAATACCATACGGGCTTTTCACAACACTATCAAGACTACCAGTTTGATGAAACTCAAAATACCTTTACAATACACGGGGCAATAAGCCAAAAACACAATAATATGCCATTTAGCGTCGTTCTGAGGCCTATTGTCTAAAGCCTCAGGTCACACTACGACACAGTAAAAGGTTGTCAAAAGATGTGAAGCAAGAGATTTGCGTAAAAAATATTCTATTTACACACCTTATTCATAACATCATAATTGATTGACCAAAGACCTTTCTTCTCTTCTTTTGCCCGTTTCAAAGCTTTTTCAAGCTCGCCGGGATAGGCTGCTTTTTTATAGATACACGCATAGCCATCTTCAATCATTTGACTGGAATAATCCACGCCATTTTTAGTGACCGTTGCCAGTATACGTCCAGATTGATCTTTCTTTTCGGAATCAACGAGAACACTATCCCCTTTTTTAAAAAACCTAGAAGCATAATCGCTTGCTAGTTTCCCCAACGCTAATTCATCTGAAACAGCTATCCCCATTTTCTTTGCATCTTTTTCAAGTTTTGCACTACTATATTTTGCGGGCGTATCAATATAGAGTATTCTAACCTTCTCTTCTTTTTTATCGATCATGACAGTTAATGTATCACCATCGATGACTTTGGTTACGACACCGGTACTTTCTCCTGCAAAAAGTGGTAATGAGGAGAGGACAGAAGCCATTATCAATTTTTTAAGCATTGAGTTCCTTTATTTTTGTTCTTCTTTTGTGTTTGCATTTTGAAAAGCTTTATTGGTCATTTGCTGCATTTCCAATACTTCTTGTTTCATTTTGTTTGTTTCTTTGGATATCGCTTTATTGATCGTGGAAATTGACTCCGGAGACGTGTCTATTTGGTTTAAAAAGTATAGTTCTCTTAGTAAATAACCAAACATTGCAATCATAACAAGGTACCAAAGGAAATTTGGAATTCCAAAGGTGCGATTGTCGTCTTTTTTATCGGCACGCGTCATAAATTGCCCTAATTCTCTTAAAGGATTTTCTTCATCATTTTGCTTGTTGAAAGCGGGTGTGTTGTTTTGGGAGAATTGACCTAAAAGGTCAAGTGTATTATTTTCTTTATGAAACATTTGAAGCACTTTCGTTTTTTAATTTTCTATTTCAGTGAGTATCTAAATTAGAGTAGAATTATAGCACTTTGGGACAAAGCTTGTGATTATCCGTTTTACTTCACCCGTTTGTAAACCGTTTTAAAACCACCTGCTTCAGTGGAAATGGTATTTTCATCGACAATTTTATAGGTATTTCCTATTTTAATGGTATCGTCAATTACAATGACTTTACTTTCAGAAACATCATACGTTACGGGATTTTTAGTGCCAAAAGAGGACATACTACTTCGATCAAACTCTATTTCCATAATGCCTAAAACCGTTTGTGCTCTCCATTTTCCAAGCAAAGGATTGTAGTTGATCGTGTGGTCGATGGCATATTTGATGCCAAAGGCAACAAAGAAAAGAACCACACCGCTTGCCAAGAGGTTTAAAAGTAAGGAAGGGCGTTTGGAATTCTTAGTGGAGCTAGGTCTTCTGGTTTTGGGTACTGCTTTTTTAGCCATTGTTTTTGATTTTGAAGACGTTGGGCTCTTAGCTCTCGCTTTTTTAGGGGTTTTCTCATCATAAAGCATCAGGAGCCTTGTTAATTTTATATGTAAGTATTACGCTTTTGTCATTATAGCATTTTAAAAAATCTTGCGATTTCCTTTTACATGTAAAGTTTAAAATACGCCCTCATCGTCATTAAAAGAATCAAATGTTATAATCATCTCCATGAGAGAATTAATAAACAAGGTATGCAATGTTTTCTAAATTTATGAAATTTTTTGAAGTTAAAGAAGATGAAACACTTGATTATATGGATCCAGACAAACTGCTTAAAAACAAACCAAAAGCACTCAAAGACCCTTTAAACCAAGAAGACGAAGATGAGTTTTTTCGTCAACTCGAAGAGGAAGATCGTCAGTTTGAGCATCAAAACATACGCCAAGAACCTCGGATGACCCCTAAGAACAGCGCTTCAAGAGAATCTGTTTTAGAAAAAATGCGCCAATGCATGCAAGAGCGTGACTGGAATCCAAAACATCACCCAAAAATCCTCATGGGTGTTGCTGCTGTCATCATTGGCTCTGTTATTGTAGCGATTGCCCTACATGAAACGCCCAATCCTCTCATCGGGAAATGGCGACCTCAGGGTAAAAACATCTTCTTACCTGTTGGCGATATTGAGTTTGCCAAAGAAAAAATCCAAATGCTCAATGTCACAACCATGGTTAAATACACCATCGATGACACCAAAATCACTGTCATAGACTCTACAACCAACACAGGTATTACGTTTTACATCACAAACGATAAAACCATCGAGACCAACCTTTTAGGTGTCAAAACTACGTATAAGAAGATTGAGAAATGAGCCTTAAGAAAACTAATGCAGCACGATTTTTAGACACTCTGAAACTGCCTTATGAGATGACTTCGTATGAAGTGGATGAAGAAGACCTTAGTGCGACACATGCAGCAAGCGCACTGGGTGTAGATGCGGCATGTGTGTTTAAAACACTGGTGGCTCGGGATGAAGCCAAACACATCTTAGTCGCGTGTATTCCCGCAGCAGCAGAAATCGACCTAAAAGCTTTGGCAAAAGTGGCACATGCTAAACGGTGCGAATTGGTTGCAGTAAAAGAGCTTTTGGGACTTACCGGGTATATTCGCGGAGGTTGCTCACCACTTGCTATGAAAAAACATTACGCGACATTCATCGATGCGTCCATTAAAGAGCATGCAAAAGTGTACGTCAGTGCAGGACTTAGAGGTGTTCAACTCTGCCTTTCTCCTGATGTACTCATACATGCATCTAACGCCACATGTGAGCCACTGACAAAAATCTAAATCCCTTTTTTCTTATTTAACAGTACATTCAACGTATTTTGCAACGCATTTGCAACACTTGTGGTATAAAATGGTTTCAGAAAAATTTGGAGTGAACCATGTTTGAACGCATCTTTTTTGTTGAACGCATTGAAGATTTACATGTAAAGCTTAAAAAGGGTTCTTACTTACTGCTTATTGCAGAAGAAACCCCTTTTTTAGAAATACCAAAATATAAAAATGTGAACATACATGGAGCTATTTTCCCAAGAATCATTTTTAAAGGGAAGACCTATGCCAGTGGCATCATCGTTGCACAGCTCAACGCTACATCTTCAATACAAATTATTGACATGGACACCCCATACCAATTTCAGCCCTCAACCGATACAAACTCTGTTTTAACAATTGTTGATGGATTTTCAACACAGATAAACGATTTTTTGGAAGAAACTTACTCGCGTCTACCTGAAAAAACAAAACTTATCGGTGGGGGAGCTGGAAAAACATCTCTTCTTCAAGAACCCATTCTTTTTGATACGTATCGCTTTTACATGAATGCTGCCATCATCATCACATCAAAAAGCACCATAGGGATTGGTGTCAAACATGGTTGGAAACCTCTTTTTGGACCTTTTATAGCCACATCGTGTAAAAATAATGTTTTAGAAAAGATCAATTTTCAAGATGCCTTTAGTGTTTATAAAACAGCGGTTGAGAAAGACAGCGAGATGCGTTTTGAAAGTACACCCTTTTTTAAAATTTCACAATGCTATCCATTGGGTATTGTGCGCTACAACAGAGACTTTCTGGTAAGAGAACCTGTAAAAACGAACGGAAAGAACATCGTCTTAGTTGGAAAACTTGATGAAAATTCTGTTTTATCCATTTTAAAAGGTGAAAAAAAAGAACTTCTTGAAGCGGCTAAGGCTGCTGCTGATATTTCACGTGCGGATAAAGAACCAGAAGCGATCCAATCCGTATTTTTGGTGGATTGTATTTCACGGTATTCACTCTTAGAAACATCCTTTAAAGAAGAGCTGCAAGCCGTTAGCAAAGCGTATGCTGCAAAGACTCTTATTTGGGGTGTTGTGAGCCTTGGAGAGATCGCCAATACGAACCAAGAAAGCATCGAATATTATAACAATACCTGCGTGGTGGGTACGCTTTAAAATGTTGTGTGTATCAGCATCTTTATGGTATCTTAATCTTATTCGTGAGACACGCATCCTAGGAGTCTTTTATGCAACACCTCAATGAACAGCTTTTAATCACATATGAGTGTGTCAGTGCCATAGGAACATCCCTTCAACTAAAAGAGATGATGGAACACTTTTTAAAAGTTTTTTCGAGAAAAACGGGCGCTCTTGCCTCTATCTACTGGGACTATAACCAACAGTCATGCGCCTATAAACAGCTCTGTTTTCAAGGGAAAAAAGCCTATCAAGAGCTCTTTATTACGCCACATTCGCTTATGAAACATGAAGACATCAGCTACGATAAAACCAGTGGCAAATCTCTTTTACATGTAAAAGTAGGAGAAAACTGGATCGTCTTTGTGTTTCAGTCCTCTCAAAATGAATTAGAGCTTATCAAAGCCATCATCGCCTCATTTCAGTCTAAACTTGAAAATGCCGTGTATGCCTGTAAAAACCATCTTGAACTTGTAGAGATCAACCAAACGTTGGAGCGACGTATTGAAGAAGAAGTGCGTAAAAACAGGGAAAAAGATCAACATATCTTGCAACAATCTCGCCTTGCACAAATGGGTGAAATGATCAGTATGATCGCCCACCAATGGCGTCAACCTTTAGGCTCTATCTCAGCAGTGGCTGCCACCATAAAACTCAAAACAACACTCAACCGCTTTGACTATTCAACCCCCGAGGGACAAGAGGCAAGCAAAGAATTTTTAAGCGAGGCGATGAGTAAAATTGAGTCCTACGTGCAGTTTCTTACCCACACCATCGATGATTTTCGCAACTTTTTCAAACCCAACAAACAAAAAGAGAGTGTCACCCTCTCCCAACTGGTCAATCGCACACTTGAGATCATTGGAAAAGCATTAGAGATTAACGGCATTACCATCAAAGTTGAAACACAAGCAACGTATGAGATTTTCACCTACGCCAATGAAGTAACCCAAGTCATCCTCAACATTCTCAAAAATGCAGAAGATGTCATCAAGGAGCGCGAAACGATTAACGCGAATATCCTAATTACCATAAGCAAAGAAGACAAATGGCAAACCATAAGTATTGAAGATAATGCGGGAGGTATTCCTGAACATGTTTTACCCCATATTTTTGAGCCCTATTTTTCAACTAAAAGTGAGAAAAATGGTTCAGGATTAGGGCTTTACATGTCAAAAACTATTATCGAAGAACATTGTGGTGGATACATTGTGGCATCTAACACCGCACAGGGTGCTAAATTTACCATTAAACTTAAAGAAGGATAGTGGAACATGATCCAAAATACCCTTTCGCAACTCATCAAAAAAGAGTACGTTAAATCGATTATATATCCATTATTAATTATCGAAGCGATGCTTCTTTGGGCTTATTTTGGAAGCAATGCGTATGTGAGTGAAACCAACAAAAATGTACTGATTGAAGAGACAAAAATACACATTAAAGAGATCAGTAAACGCTCCGCAACCATCATTAACACTGAATTTAAAACGATCTCTGACATTACCTCTCTTTTTCAAAAAACACATGAGAACTTTTTTGCCACCTATAACCCTTTACATGTAAATACAAAAGAGAGTGGTTATACCCTCACAAACACTGGGGTCATCACCAATACTAAAAGAGGCGAAGACGCATGCACCCTCTTCTTTTCAAATGCTCAAAAACAGACACCACACCGTCTTGAAAAAGCCATCGCTACAGAAAAATTAGATACATTTTACAATTCTGTTTTACAGACAAATGAAAATATCGCTCAGGTTTATTTTAATTCGTATGACTCCATGAACAGGCTCTGCCCTTTTATGCCAGACGCACTCAGCCAATATGCTCACGACATTAACATCCCAACATTTAACTTTTACTACCTCGCTGATGCAGCACATAACCCTTCCAAAAAAGTGGTTTGGACAGATGCTTATTTAGACCCTGCCGGGCTTGGTTGGATGATCAGTGCCATTGCTCCTGTCTATAAAGGAGAATTTTTAGAAGGTGTTGTGGGCATTGATGTTACCATTGAACAACTCATTAAGAACATTCTCTCCATTGAACTCCCCTACGTCTCTATGGCGATGCTTGTCGATGAACATGGCGCAATTTTAGGAATGAGTGAGGCACTTGAGCAACATTTGGGCATCAAAGAGCTCAAAGAGCACGCCTATAATGCGCCTATTGCAAAAACAATCAGCAAACCACAAGATTTTAATCTTTTGACCAACAAAACCAATCCGCTTGCCATGGCGCTGAGTCGGATGGTGCAAGAAAACAGTGACATCTCAGTGTTTCACAGTAAACAGGCTGATTTTTTAATCACACAAAATACGATCCCTCAGACACATTGGAAATTTATTTTGCTACTAGATCAAGACTCCTTGCTTGCTACTAGCACGAAACTTAAAGCAAAAACAAATTTTATCGGATTCATTGTGCTAGGGGTGATGGCACTTTTTTATCTTATCTTCCTTTTTGTGCTTATCTCCAGAGCCGATAAATTTTCAAGGCAGATTCTCTCTCCTTTGTATGAACTCATCGAAGCCACAAAAAAGTTCAAAGATAAACTTACCAGCACAAAATTGCAACGCTCTAACATTTTAGAGATCAACACGCTTCTGGAAAATTTTAGTGCCATGAGCCAAGAGCTTCAAGAATTGTACGACTCCATGGATAAAAAAATCAAAGAGGGTGTCATCGAAAACATGGAAACCCAAAAAATGATGATCTATCAATCACGCCTTGCACAGATGGGTGAAATGATCAGCATGATAGCCCATCAATGGCGTCAGCCGCTCGGTGCTATCTCAACGGTAACGGCAAGCATGAAACTCAAACAAAGTCTTAAAAAGTTTAATTTACAAAGCGAGCAAGGAAGAGCTGAGCAAGAGGAATTTTTGATAAATGCCATTGGTAAAATCGAAAACTACATTCAATTTCTTACCACAACCATTGATGATTTTAGAAACTTTTTTAGACCCGAGCAACAACAAGAGCGAAGCTCACTCGCTAGCATCATTGAGAGGGCTATCAAGATCATTGGGAAAAGTTTAGATGTTCATAAAATCGTTTTACATGTAAACAATACTTCCAAGCAAGAACTGATCACTTATGAGACCCAGTTAACACAAGTTTTAATCAATATTTTGAAGAATTCACAAGATGCCATACTCGAAAAAAAGTTAGAAAATGGTACTATATGGCTTAATGCGTATGAGGATAATGCCCTCTTTGTCATTGAAATCGAGGATAATGCTGGTGGCATTCCTGAATCAATCATGACTAAAGTATTTGATCCCTATTTTTCAACTAAAGCGGAGCGAAATGGTACGGGGCTTGGGCTTTATATGTCAAAAACGATTGTGGAAGAGCACTGTCATGGCTCTTTATATGTCGAAAATACGCCGCAGGGTGCAAAATTTATCATTAAAATTCGTGGAGAACACAGTGCAAATTAGCCTTACCGATCTTGTTAACATCACCTCACCATTACGCATTTTATACGTTGAAGACGATGTAATACTACGAGAAAATACGGTGGCATTGTTACGAGATCTTTTCAGTGAAATCGACGAAGCAAGCGATGGAATGGAAGCGCTGAAATGCTATAAAGATCGCCCCAACGGTTATGATATTGTCATTACCGATCTTAATATGCCCCACATGAATGGGATGGATCTCATCCGAAATATTCAAGCAATCAACCCAAAACAACCTATTATTGTCGTCTCCGCACATAATGAAACAGAGTACTTTTTAGAGAGTATTCGCAATAACGTCAATGGCTATATTCTGAAGCCTATCGACTTTGATCAACTCATAGAAACACTCTATAAGGTTTCTTCTTTAGTGAAAGAGCGCTACGAAAAAGCCTCCAACCAAGCTCATTTACAACAAAAATTAGATGAGCAGACGAAACAACTTGCTGAAAATTATCAACTTGTCCATAATTTTTTAACCATAGACAAAGTCACGAAACTACAAAATGCCACAATGCTTTACAACTTTTTAGATCACATACCGCAAAATCATCTCATGACGATCATACTTTATAATATCGATAATTTTAGCTTTATTAACCAAACATATGGAGCAGATTTTGCTGATGAGGCACTCTTTAAAGTAGGAGAATATTTACAATACAATCTCTCTCAAGATGTGCATTTATACCGATACAACTCAGACGAATTTGTCATTATTTTCGACCCACAGATTATTAACCCTGAATTTGTTGCTATTCAAATCCAAGCCTTTTTCAGAGAAACACCTATTGGAGAGTACGAAAATCAACCTGTTTACATTACCCTTTCGTGTGGTATTGCAACGGCAAATTCGACTGCTTCACTGCTTCCAAATGCACGTATCGCTCTTAGAGAAGCACGTATGCGAGGTGTTCCAAATCAATACAACATCTACAATACCCAAGATGTTTTTCTCAAACGTGCCAAAATTGAAACCACATGGATTCAAAAGTTTCGCATCGCTTTAGAAGAAGACCGTGTTGTGCCCTACTTTCAGCCTATTGTTGATAATCACACGTGTCAAATTGTCAAATACGAATGTCTTGCACGCATTGAAGATGATGGAGAGATTATTTCACCCGCAAACTTCCTAGAAGCTGCCAGACGCAGTGGACTTATGAGCAATTTAACACGCAGTATGATCAACAAATCCTTTAAAATATTTGCAGGACAAAACGTAGCATTTTCACTGAATATCACCAACGAAGACCTTCTCAATCAGACGTTTATAGACTTTTTACAAGCCAAGCAAAAGCTCTACAAAATTGATCCCTCTTTAGTCACTTTTGAGATACTAGAAGACATTATCATCAGTGACATCAACCGTGTGCCACTTCAAAATCTACACGTACTCAAAACAATGGGCTACCTTCTTGCTCTTGATGATTTTGGCAGTGATCGTTCAAACTTTAATCGTTTGGAAAATGTGGGCGTGGATTTTCTCAAAATCGATGGACAGTTTATTAAAGGAATCGACACAAATCCGCGAAATCAAGACATTGTAGAATCGATTGCTTCGATGGCAAAAAAAATTGGGATGCAAGTCGTTGCAGAGTTTGTCGCAACCAAAGAAGAGTTTGAAATGGTCGCAAAACTGGGTGTGGATTTTTCCCAAGGCTACTTTTTCAATGCACCTTTAGAGTTTCTCCCTAAGAAAGATGTGCAGTAAGTTTATAACCTCTATTTTTAAGATTGGTGATACAATCATCGTACCCTAGTTTGTCCCGCACCCGCTTGACAAGGGCTCGCAGTGTTGAGTTGTTGACTTCATCGCTTTGCCATATTTCTTGTGCCAGCTGTTCATTGCGCACAAAAGCATTTACATTTTTCACTAAAATAAAAAGTAAAAGCTCCTCTTTTGCCGTTAATTCTTGCTGAACATCTTTTACATGTAAACTTTTTGTTTTCAGATCAAAGCTCACACCCTCGTGTAAAAGTACCGTTGTAGTGTCTGATTTGACTTTTGTGTGTTGAAGCTGATTCGTCACTTTGATCATGGTATTGATCAGCAATTGAGAATCAAAAGGCTTGGTCAGAAAACTGTAGATACCAAGATCAATACTTTTAAGAAAATAATCCACTTCTTTATAAGCGGAGATCACGATAACCATTTGAGAAGGATTTTTTTTCTTGATCTTTTCAACCAAAGCTAGACCGTTTTGATTGGGAAGTTGAATATCGGTGATGATTAAGTCATATGAAGTCGTAAGGTATTTGACATATGCTTCTTCAGCAGTATAAAATGAATCTATCGTATCGAAAAAATCTGATAAAAAGATGCCAAGCTCTTCGTTTAAAGAGTGATCATCTTCCACAAGGAGTAAAGATAACGATTCACGCACTTTTTTTTCCTCAATGAGTAGATTTGCCCTAAATGTCACGCATTTGCCAAAGTATAGCAAAAAATATAACACAAATACAACGCCGAAAGTATATAATAAACTTATAAAATCCATAGGGAGAGTCGTAATGCAAAACACGATCGACCAGCTTATTGCTTGGAGTAAAGAGCTCAAAGTTTTATACGTCGAAGATGACCTTGCTCTGCGTGAAGAAGTCAGCTTATTTTTAAGTGATATTTTTGCCGATATTGACCTCGCAATCAATGGAAAAGAAGGGCTTTTAAAACTTGCTCAAAACCATTACGATCTCGTTATTACCGATATTCGTATGCCTGTCATGGATGGCGTTGAGATGATTGAAAAGATTAAAGAGCTGTACCCTAATCAGCCCATTCTTGTAACATCCGCACACAATGAAAGCGAATACCTTGTTAAACTCATCAATTTGGGTGTCAACAATTTTATCACCAAGCCTATTCAAAGTGACCAAATACTCAATGTTCTTTACACGATTGTCAAATACATTTCCCATGAAAAAGCACTGAACCAATACAAAAATGATTTAGAGATTGCCAATGAAAAACTTAAAAAATTTACGAACATGCAATCCAAATCGATTGATCTTAAAAATTCCATCCTAAAAGCCTACAAAGAGGCTTTGGATAAAGCAACAATGGTTTCACTCACGGATAAAAATGGTGTTATCACAGACGTCAATGATAATTTTTGCAAAGCAACAGGTTATAGTAAAGAAGAGATCATAGGCAAAACACATCATCTTATCAGCCATCCTTCAACCAGTAGAGCACTCTATAAAGATCTTTGGCAAACTATTTTAGACAAAAAGACATGGCAGGGGATCATACTTAACCAAACGAAGAACCTCACACCTCTGTATCACTACACAACCATTGTACCTATTTTAAATCATGAGGATGAAATTATTGAATTTATTGGCATCCTTCAAGATTTTACAAAACAACACGATCTGAATGAGCAAAAAAGTCAAGATAATCTACACCTTGCTCTGAATGTTAAAGAAGATGAACTCTTAAAACACATTCCTTTCCCTTCTGTCTTTATCGATAATAATCTCACGTTTCAAGCCTACAACAAACTTTTTGAAGAGGTCGTGAGTAACCATATTGATGAGAGCTTACTCGGCAAGCTTACGACGCACGAGCTTCAACTCAAAGCATTGATCGATTTTGAAGAGATGGATCTGTTTAACAACGTTGAAGAGATAAAAAACAACTGGCCGTATGATGGGGATATCACCTTTAAAGGAGTTGTTAAATCGATAGGACATATGCTCTGCGTTTTGGTTAAAATAAGTGACTATGAAGCTAACCGATTTTTAGTTTGCATTGTTAAAGAAGAGGATTTTGAATTATGCTGCCAAGTTCAAGAGAGATAACATTTCATTCGGCAATCTCCTATGCGAGTGTTGCGAATGAATCTACGCTTCAAGTCATAGACAATCAGTCTTATCTCCATACCATTAATCTCAATGCACTTAGAATCACTCAAAATACACTTCTCTCTAATGCCTATACGCACTCTCTTTTTGATTATTATAAGCGTCCTTTTAGTGTTGGTAAAAATTTAGCCTACATCTCCTTTGTGCAAAACAACATGGAACATATCATCGATACACGCTTAGCAAATGAGCCTGTGAGCACCTTTCATTACAATCAAAATGAAGTCGTTAGTAAAGCCGCCTTTAGTGAAAACGATCAATTTCTTATTACTGGCAATGAGAGAGGGCGAAGTTACATCATCAGCCCTGAAGACGGTACCATCCAAGCAGACCTTCCGGTAACAAGCGATGTTATCAGTGCAGTAGCCATCTCTGAGGAGTATAAACTAGCAGCCTATGCCTCTTTTTCACACGAACTGATCGTCTATAAAATCAACAGTTTCAGCATAGCATTTGAGCAAAAATTAAATGATGTTATCGAAATGATGACCTTTGTAGATGAATACACACTGCTTGCCATCACGCGCAATGGCAAAATCATCAAAATTGATCTTTACAAAGGTAAAATACTCAAAGAGATGATTCTCGATCAAAACGTTTGGCCCTCTGTTATGGTGCTTTCCCACAGCAAAAAATTTGTCTATGTTGGAACACGAGAATCCACCCTTTTTGCTGTTTATGTCAAAACCCTCGATATTTTATACCAAGTAAAACTCCCTTATCATGGGCTAACAACGCTTTCAAGGACGCAGAAAAACTTTATTATAGGATTTAAAACGGGAGAGCTTCTCTTTTACAACCACCGAGAATTTGAAGAGCAATTTATAACCTATATCAAACTCAAACAGATTAAAGAAGCATGCTTAATCTTTCAGAAAAACATCTTTTTAATGTCCCATCGTGAGACCAAAAAGATTTATGAGTATTGGCTTGAAGAGAAAGAGACCGTTATCAATTTGCTCTCTCGTGGCGATATTGAGCAAGCACAAAAGATAGCAGAACCCTTTTTATTTCATCCAAAGTGCAAACTTGAATTTAGAGAAATCGAAGAGTTACAACCTGATCTTATGGCACTTCAACGCTGTATTCGAAGCATGAGGTATGTCCTTGCATATGATCTTGCAAAACTCAAACCAGAACTGAGAAAAAGTTCTCTTTTCACACAATTAGAATCACTGTGGAATAAAAACCTTCAAAAGGCACAAATATTACTCGCACGTGAGCCTCTTTTAAACAAAGAAGCAGCTCAAGAGAGCTTGCGAGATTTTTTAGAGGTTGAAGAGAAAAAACCTATTATTGAAAATATGCTCAAACGCTCTGGCATCTTTACGATGGCAGAAAATTCAGTTAAAGAGAAAAACTTTAGTTTCTATTTTAGGCTGGTAGCCCAAAATATCTTTTTAGAATCCACCCCACTCTACCAAAAAGTGCTTCAAGTTGGAGAGCGCATACAAAATGAAATACTTAAATATTTAGAAGAAAAAAATTATAAGCAATCGCTCATTTTATCGGATATTTTGCATCAATTCAGACCTTACCAAAACCAAGCAAATAGGCTCAAAGAAGTTTCAAAAGCATTGCTCATTTTAGAGCACCAAATCGAGCATAAAATGCTCTTTGAAGCAGTGAAAACACAAGATCAGTTCCAGCTTCAAAGCCACTATGCCCTTGTTGAACAGCTTGAGCAAATGAAGCAAGTTTTCCAAACAGAACAAATGGCGTTGATTGAAGAAAAAGAGTATGCAAAAGTATTTAGCAACATTGAACCTTACATGCAAATTTCGATCTGCAAGCAAAACGTTGCCAACATTATACGAAAAATCTACATTGCACAGCTCAAAGATGCCTACGAACAAAGAGATGCTACGGTAGATTGGGAAAAATCTTTTTTAACATACCTCAAATTTTTTCCCATGGATAAACTTTTGGTCGAATTTGCAAAAGAGCATCAAAAGCTTGAGGTGTTGAAACATATCATCATTGCTTCCCCTCCTCCACAAAATCCCATCTATCCTAAAAATTTAGTCTCAGGGCCTACGTCTTCAGCTAAAAAAACGAGTTAATAGAGCTTATAGGAATCGCTTGTTATAATCGTGACTTAATTCATTAAAAAGGCTTCATAAAATGAGCAAACTAAAAACATACGACTACACGAAAGAGCAATTAAATGCTTTTCAATACGCTATTATCAAAACAGAAAAAGGCGATATTGTTATTAAGCTAAACCCTGAAGAAACGCCTATTGCAGTTGCGAACTTCGCAACACTTGCAAACGATAAATTCTACGATGGTTTGATCTTCCACCGTGTTATCAAAAACTTTATGGCACAAGGCGGTTGTCCAAGTGGTCGAGGAACTGGCGGTCCTGGTTGGAACATTGCATGTGAATGTAAAGGTCAAAAAAGCAAACACAAACGTGGTAGCCTTTCAATGGCACACGCTGGCCCAAATACGGGAGGAAGTCAATTCTTTATCTGCTTTGTGGATTGCCCTCATTTAGATGGCGTACACACTGTCTTTGGCGCAATCGCGAAAGATGACAAAGAGAGCTTTAAAGTACTTGACAGTATCGCTCAAAATGACAAAATGATCACGATCGAGATCAAAGATAAACTCTAAAATATTCTTACATGTAAAGAGCCAAACTCTTTACATGTAAACTTCTCTTTTATACATTGGCAGATAGCTTACCCACCACTTTTCCAATCACCTGAACATCATTCGCATTAATCAATTCTGGTGCATACGCTTCATTATCAGAGACGAGTGCTACCGTGCCATTGGCATGAAGTTGAAGACGTTTGATAAAAAGACCAACAGGAGTGGAAACAACATAAATTCCAGATTTTAAAGCATTGGTATACTCTTTGTTGATGAAAACAACATCGCCACTAAAAAGTGTTGGCTCCATGGAGTCACCCAAGACATTAATAGCTTGAATATGCTTTACCATTCCAATGCCACCAAGTTTTTGAACAATTTCATCATCAAGATACATCATCTCACTCGCTTCATCTTCATTAAGAGCACCACCACCTGCTGAGGCATAAATATCTCTAAAGTAATGCACACGCGCAAATTTATCGGTCTCTGCTTGTAAACTTTCAACGATTTGATCAAACAAAAGCCAATTAATGGATATTTTACGTTTAGCGCAAAATTCAAGGATCTCTTTATATGGAATTTTGGCACGATTTTTCATAGTAGCAAGGGTTAGCTGGTTTATACCAAGTGCTTCAGCCACATCTTTATCAAATACTTTGCGTTCACCCAACTCTTGGGAGAGAATATCTTTAACTTTATGTAAAACAGCTAAAATATCTGGCATTTTGTCCTCCAATATTTCATTTTGAAATATTATTGTAGCATATTTTTAAATTTTATTACAATAATGAAAATTTTAAAGGAGTTTTCGATGAAAAATTTAATTTGTACCATCAGTCACTCACGCAAAGCATACAATGAATTTATGAACCGTTTTGAGCAAAAGATGCTCGTTTTAAGTAATAAGATTTTTTAAAAAGAGACTTCCAGCAAACTATATCTGGAAGTCATAAGAAAGTGTGTGTTAATTCTTCTTTTTAGTAGCTGTTTGGAAGTAAAACCAAATCAATCCAATGATTGAAAATAAAATCAGTGGAGCTAAAAAAGTATTATCTGAAAAATAAGCAGCAATGCGCATTAAAAGCTCACCTGCCATAAAACTACCAATACCCAAAATCACGGCCCAAGCAACGGCCGAGATTGTATTGAGCAAATGAAATTTCGCTTGTGGGTATTTCGTAAGCCCAATGGTCATAGGTACCAAAGTTTTGAGTCCATAAATAAATTTTTGAATGAAAATGATCTTATCGCCGTATTTTTTCATCAAAATGTGGCTCAATGCTAATTTTCGTCTATGTGCTTTGATGTAGGGCATCAGTGCTTTTTTATTGTAGCGTCCCATGTAAAATAAAAAAGAGCTACCAATGACGTTTGCAAAGGCCGCGACAACGATCGAGGTTGTAAGATCCATCTTGCCTGCATAAGCAAGTACTCCTGCGGCGATGATCGCTATCATACCGCCGCCAAAAGAATATGCAAATAATATAATATAACCATACGTTGAGAGAGAGCTAAGAATATCTTCCACGTAATGCCTTAGTTGCTTGTCAATTTTTGTATCGTTTTGATGAAATCATCAATCGCATACGAAGAGAGCAATCCATCGGATTCTACAATCTGATCTGGTGTTACATTGTTACCATAAAGCTCAATATTTTGATCATAATCATGGTTCATAACAGAGCCATCAAAAGAGACACCTACAAAAGCACCTTGTGTTTTTGTATAGGTATAGACTTCGGATTTAAAGTCTGTTTCACTCCCTCTGCCAGCACTCTCTCCAGCAGGTCCAGCAGCAACAGAAGCATCAACTCCTAAAGTAATTTTGTTGTTCATCAGTTTTTTCACAGCGTCAGTACTTTGGAAAATCATTAAAATATCTTTTTTCTCAACACCCAGTTGGAAGCCAAATCCAGCACCACCAAGTTTAACAAAAAATGGGTTACTCCATGAACCATCACTTCGTCTGACAACCATCACACCACTTCCCGTTTTACCACCTAAAAACATACTGATTTCAATCGTTCCTGGGAAAACAGCAATGGCTTGTGCGCCTGATATAACCTTTTCTGGAATTTTTATCTTTGAATCACGCATCATATTTTTAAGTGCATTGGATGAATCCAATAATTTCTCTTCTGCTGAACCGTAAAGGGTTGTGGTGAGTAATACACCCATTATCACACTAAGCCATATTTTTTTCATCATTTTTACTCCTTCTATTTTGTACAACATATTCGTAAAATGCGCCTTCTTGACGCATAAGTTCCTCTTGTGTTCCAGATTCAACGATTCTTCCTTTATCCATAACATAGATAAAATCAGCCTTTTTGATCGTACTAAGCCTATGCGCAATGATAATTGTCGTTTTACCTTCAAGGTAATTTTCAAGTGCATTAAAAAGCTTTGCTTCGGTATGAACATCCAAAGCCGATGTTGACTCATCTAAGATAACCACATTGGGGTTTTGAAGCACCATACGCGCAATACTTAGACGTTGTCGCTGTCCTCCTGAAAGTTTAATGCCATGCTTTCCTATTTGCGTTTGCAGACCATCAGGTAACTCATCAACAAAGCTCTCTAGCTGAGCGATTCGAAGTGCTTGATGCACTAAAGTTTTATCGGTTTTTTCATCAATCATCAGGTTCTGAGCCATCGAAGCATTGAAAAGTTGTGGATTTTGCAGTACCAAAAAGAGATGATCGCGCACAACATCAAGTCCAATCTCTTTCACCGAAATGCCATCAAACAAAATATCGCCTGATTCGAGGGGATAAAGTCCAACAAGCAGATGAGCAAGCGTCGTTTTACCGCTTCCACTCGCACCTATTATAGCGATTTTTGAACCTTTTGGAATATGCAGATTGATCTCTTCAAGAACTTGTTTTCCACCATCATAGCTAAAACTTACCCCATTAACATCAATCGCATTGGTACTGTTTTTGACAAAAGGATTCTTTACATGTAATCCTCTCTCTTCGGTTTTCAAACTCAAAATTTCATTAATACGATCCAATGCTTTGCCCGCATTGTGATACGTGTATTGAATATTTAAGATATCTTGAATGGGAGGCATCATCACCCATAAATAACCAAAAATTGCGAGCATCGAGCCAATACTAAGATCAGAATACGCCACAACGAAGATACTTGCTGCGCGGAAAAGCTCAAAACCTGAGAGAAAAATTAAAAAGGAGAGCCGACTTGCACCATCACTTTTATAGCCAAAAATGATTGAACTCTTTTTAATCGTTTGAGCATGATCTTCGACTTTATCAAAAAAAAGCCTCTCTTTATTGGTAGCACGAATCTGCACAAACATATCAAGCGTTTCAGAAAGCGCTTCTTGGAAGAGTTCAAAAGCTTTGTTTTGCTCTTTTTTAAGCTTTGCAACTTTCTTTGCCAGTTTGGTCGTAAAAAGAATGACAACAGGATTTAGAATCAAAATAAAGAGCCCTAGTTGCCAATGAATCATCAAAAGCACCGCACCCACACCGAAAATAGTGAATACGGAAATGATCAAACGACTAACAAAAACACCTAAAAAATTATCAATCGTTTCAATATCGGTGACGAGCAGTGAAGCAGCTTTACCTGAGCCAAAAAATTCGAATTGGTTCATGGCAACATTGCTTAAATGATCGAGTACATCTTTACGAATTTTAAAAGCAATATTTTTAGAAACAATGGTAAAAAGCTTTGTTTGCAGGTAGTTTAAGAGAAAAAAGAAAAGTCTTAGCGTCACAACAATGACTAAAACAATACCAATGTAAAGATAAGCAGGATTGGATGTCCCAAAAACACCATCGACAACATGTGTCACAAACCCTTTTTTACCCAGCAAGACTTCATCCACCAACATAGGCATTAAAAGAGGTACAGGCGTACTCACAAGCACAGCAAAAAAAGCGATCACATTGGCTAGAATAAGCTCTTTTTTATAGTTTTTTATCTCTTGAAAAAGATTTTTGAAAGTGTAGAGTGTGTGCATTATATTTCCATTAAAAGCAGTCATGCAGAGGCATGTTGCCTCTACATGTAAACGTGTTTAACGTGCAAAATCGATAGCGCGAAGTTCTCTAATGACATTGACTTTAATCTCGCCAGGATACTGAACTTTACTCTCAATCTCTTGAGCAATCTCTTTAGCAAGCAGTACAGCTTCATCATCATTAATCAATTTTGCGTTGGCAATAACTCTGATCTCGCGACCAGCATTGATGGCATACACTTGCTTAATGCCCGGTTTACTTTTTGCAATCTCTTCAATGTCTTGAACACGTTTTAAGAAGCTCTCAAGAACTTCTCTTCTTGCACCTGGACGTGCAGCGGAAAGTGTATCGGCAGCACAAACAGCAGCAGATTCAACCGAAGTTGGTTCTTCGTGTCCGTGGTGTGCAAAGATAGCATTGATGACGACATCATGTTCTTTATAACGACGACAAATTTCAGCACCCAAATCAACGTGGCTACCCGCTGTTTCATGCGTTAAGGCTTTACCAATATCATGTAAAATACCCGCGCGTCTAGCAAGGAGTACATCACCACCCGTTTCAGCAGCGATAATACCTGCCAAATGAGCCACTTCAAGTGAGTGACCAAGTGCATTTTGACCGTAACTTGCTCTAAATTTTAGACGACCGATAAGTTTGACAAGTTCTGGATGCATTTTAGTGATACCAAGATCGATGATGATATTTTCACCCTCTTCCACTAAACTTTGGTCAAACTCATCTTTAACTTTCTCATAAATACCCTCAATACGTGCTGGCTGAATTCTGCCATCTTGCACCAAAAGTTCAATGACTTTGGTAGCAATCGCACGGCGGTAGAGGTTAAAGCTACTTAAGATAATCGCATTTGGCGTATCGTCAATAATAATGTCAACACCCAAAAGCATCTCAAGAGTCTTGATATTGCGACCCTCTTTACCAATAATACGACCTTTAAGTTCATCATCTTTAATATTAACAACATTAATGAGACGTTCAGCCGCAAACTCGCCTGCAAAACGGGTTGTTGCTTGCGCTAAAATATAGTTAACACGACGTTTAATATCTTGTTTTGCCTCTTCTTCAAGGCGTCTTACCGTGTGTGCTATTTCTGCACGTGATTGCTCTTCCACTTTGGCTAAAACAATCTCTTTGGCTTCATTTTGAGTAAGCCCTGCGGAGCGCTCTAAAACTAAAAGGGCTTCATTGACTTTAATGTTATACTCATCTTTGAGTTGTTGTCCCTCATCAAAGAGTGAGTTTGCATTGTTTTGTAAAAGTTGGAGATCTTCACGATCTTTAGTGATTTTTTTGAGCTCTTCTTTGTATCCACGCTCTTTTTTATCAAGCTCTAGTATTTTTTCAGAATGCTCTTTTTTAAGCGTGATCGTACGATCTTCGTATTTACGTTTTGCCTCTAACTCTGCTTCTTTAACCTTAATATTACTGCTACTAAGGATTAACTCTGCTTCGTGTTCAATGGCTTTCGCTTTGGCTCTTGCTTGAGCAACGTGTATCTCATAATTTGCAGCTTCCATCTTCTTTGCGATGAAAAATCCTGCAACGCCGCTTGCTAGAGCAGCTCCACCGACCGCTAATGACTCTAAGACCATTTGTCCCTCTTTTGATAATAGTTTTATAGGGGGTTAAATAAATATCAGCTGCAATATCATGTTCTTCTGATAAAAGGCTTTGTGTCATACAAAACTCCCTTTGAACAAATAATATTGGAGGTTTAGGTTCAAGCGATGCAAAAAAACGATCGTACATCCCTTTACCAAAACCAATTCTTTTGAATGCCCCATCAACCCCTATGACAGGCACTATCGCAAAATCAATTTTTGGTTTAACAGCAAAAGAGTTCTTGGGCTCTTCTATGTTAAATTTTTTTCTACTTGAAGGCAATCTCCATTTTACCATCTTGAAACTGACGCCTTCCATAAACGGAACATAGACCTTACATTTTCTTCGTCTACATGTAGCGATAATGCCCCGAGTATTGGCTTCAATAGGCAGTGAAACATAGAGTAAAATTGAACGTACTTTCAACTGTTTCAACATCTCTAAAATTTGTTTTTCAACTATTTTATCACGCTTATAAGCATTGTGAACCGAACACAATTTCCCTCTTGCATAAGAGCGAAATTGTGACTTAGTCTCGAACTTAATTTTTTGCATTGTTGTCACTTTAAGGCTTGTTTGAATACAATCATAGCCATTATAATAGACTTCGTGTCGTTTTGCAAGAAGTCTCTGCCTCATTTGAGGCAAGCTCACGCGCCTTAGTGGCTCACGTAGCTTTTTAAGTTTTCTTAGAAAGCGTATCAAATAGAGTTCGATAAGAACTCTTAATTAAAAGGATTCTAATGAAGTTTTGGTTTGCTCTGTGTATCTCTTGCTCGATGCTTTTTTTCAATGGCTGTTCTTCCGAAAAAAAGAAAACAGATGATAATAAATCTGTTAAGGCAAAAGAAGAGGTTAAAAATGAAAAAATTGTGCTTCAAGATATTTCTGGTAAAGAGATTGTTGTCACTTCTCTTGATAAAGGATTTAGCTTTGCTGGATATGAAAACAAAATCGTTTTAGTCAATTTCTTTACCACATGGTGTCCTCCGTGTAAAGCTGAAATTCCTCATCTTATCAACCTTCAAGAAAAATATAAAGAGAACTTTGTCATCATTAGTGTACTTTTAGAAGAGAACAAATCCAATGAAGAGATCAATAGCTTTATGAAATATAACAACATTAATTATGTCATTACAAACAGTGCTGAAAATTTCAAACTGGCGCAAAGTGCGGGTGGCGTTAAAAACATTCCACTCATGTTTTTGTATGACAAAAATGGCAAGTACTCTACGCACTATGTAGGCGCTATTCCTGAAGAGATGATCGACGCTGACATCAAAAAAGTACTTTAATGTTTAGCTTTATTAAAAAAGGGCTAGATAAAACCCTTGGAGCGATTAAAGAGATATTGCCTGAAAAAGTCGAGAAGATTGATAAAACGCTTTTAGAAGAGATATTAATAGAATCCGACATTCCTTATGAACTGGTTGAAGAAATCATCTACTATCTTCCCCCTTCCCAAACCGTAGCCCGTGAAGATGTTAGACGCGTTCTCAAGGCCTATTTTAAATACGAGACTTCGCCTTTGGTCGAAACACTCCAAACCCCTTTTGTGGAACTGATTATTGGGGTTAATGGTGCTGGTAAAACCACCACCATTGCCAAATTAGCGCACAACTACAAAAAAGAGAACCAAAGTGTACTTTTGGGTGCTGCTGATACCTTTAGAGCGGCTGCCATTGAACAGCTTAAAATTTGGGCTGAGAAGATTGATGTAGGCATCATCTATACGCAACAAGGGCATGATCCCTCCGCTGTAGCATACGATACCATCAGTTCTGCGGTTGCCAAAAAAATCGATCATGTCATCATCGACACGGCTGGACGTTTGCACAACCAAGTCAATCTTGCCAATGAGCTGAAAAAAATTGTACGCATTTGCGATAAAGCGCTTACCGGTGCACCGCATCGTAAAATTTTGATCTTAGATGGAACACAAGGCACTTCGGCTATCAACCAAGCTAGAGCCTTTCACGAGATGATTAGCGTTGATGCTATTATCATCACAAAGCTTGATGGTACAGCAAAAGGTGGCTCACTTTTTGGTATTGCCAAAGCATTGGAACTTCCTATTATTTATGTGGGTGTGGGAGAAGGAAGAGATGATCTGATTCCTTTTAACGCAGATGATTACATCGACACTATTTTAGACTCTATTTTCACTCAAACCAATGGCTAAAAAACAGATTCTTTTTGAGTGCCAAGCCTGTGGGCATCAAAGTGCCAAGTGGCTTGGTAAATGCCCAAATTGTGGTGCATGGGATGAGTATATTGAGCTGAGCGATAAACAGATAGAAGTCCTTAAAGAGATTAACTCTAAGCCTACGACAAATACCCAAAGTAATGCTATTCCTATCACCGAAGTGAGTTTTGAACATATTGAGCGCTACAGCTCGGGTGATCGAGAACTGGATTTAGTCCTAGGTGGAGGCATCGTTCAAGGAAGCCTTACGCTTATTGGTGGAAGCCCAGGGGTAGGTAAATCAACCCTCCTTTTAAAAATTGCGGGAAACCTTGCCAAAGAGGGTAAAAAAGTTCTTTACGTCAGTGGAGAAGAGTCTTCAAGTCAGATTAAACTTCGTGCAAACCGTGTGGACAGTAATTATCCCAATCTCTATTTACTTCCAGAAATCAGACTAGACACCATTTTTAAAGAGCTGGAAAAACACGCTTTTGAAGTCTTAATTATAGATTCTATCCAAACGATTTATAGCGAAAAAATCGCTTCTGCCCCAGGGAGTGTTTCGCAAGTGCGAGAGATTACGTTTGAATTGATGCGCTTTGGAAAAGAGAAAAATATTGCTATTTTTATTATTGGTCATATAACCAAAGAAGGCTCTATCGCAGGACCTCGCGTGTTGGAACATATGGTCGATACCGTTCTTTACTTTGAGGGTGACTCTTCACGTGAACTAAGACTGCTTCGTGGCTTTAAAAACCGCTTTGGGACAACGAGTGAAGTGGGCATCTTTGAGATGACCAAGGCGGGATTAGTGAGTGCAAAAGATATTTCTAAAAAGTTTTTTACCAGAGGCAAAGCGCAAGCAGGCTCTGCTATCACTGTTTTAATGGAAGGCAGCCGCCCAATTGTTTTAGAAGTGCAAGCATTGGTCAGCGATAGCGGTTATCCAAACCCAAAACGCAGTGCTACAGGCTATGAACTTAACCGCTTAACCATGCTTTTAGCACTGTTAGAGCGAAAGCTTGATCTGCCGTTTAACCAGTACGATGTTTACATTAACATCGCTGGAGGCATTAAAATCAGCGAAACATCGGCTGATCTTGCCATTATTGCAGCCATTATTAGCTCGTATCGCAATCGTCCTATCAGTAAAGATACGATTTTCATTGGGGAAGTCTCCTTAATTGGCGATGTGCGCGATATTTTCAACCTTGATCTTAGACTTAAAGAAGCGAAGTCGCAGCAGTTTGAAAAAGCAGTCGTCCCATCCCTTCCCTTAGAGCAAATCGAGGGAATCAAGTGTTATAATATTGATGAAGTTTCAAAATTGATCGAATGGATGTAAATTTTTCCCAAAATAAAACGATATATATGAAAAGTGTTTTTACATGTAAAAAAAGGATAGAAGAATGGCTGGCAAAAAACCTGAAGATGGCGATACAAGCGTTGAAAAAAAACCTAAAGGCAATATGGTTCTCATCATTGTCATTGCGTTATTAGTAGTGATCCTCATTGGTGGTGGAGCTGCTGCATTTTTGATGCTTGGTGGTAGCCATGAAGAGGCAGCGCCAACTCAAACACAAGATGTTAAAGCTGAGAAGAAAAAAAGTAGTAGTAAAAAATCAACCGATCATTTAGCAATCGGACCAATGTACCCAATGGCACAGTTTGTTGTGAACTTGCTCAGTGAAAGCGGTAACCGCTTTTTAAAAGTTGCTGTTGATTTAGAGCTAAGCGATGCTAAACTTCAACCTGAAATGGATCATAAAAAATCGTTGATTAGAGACATTATCATTCGTACATTCTCGTCTAAAACCTTTGAAGAGATTAGCACACTGAAGGGTAAAGACAAACTCAAAGAAGAAGTCCTTGATAAAATCAATGAAAATCTTTCCGATGGACAAGTCAAAAACATCTACTTTACAGACTTTGTGGTTCAATGATCGGTATAGACCTCGTTTCGATTGAACGTATAACAAAACTCAAAGAGCGCTTTGGAGACAAGGCGCTCACTAAATTTTTAACTACGGAAGAAATAACTCTCGCTAAAAGTGATGCTACTGCTGCTGGATTTTATGCCGCGAAAGAGGCTGTTTCAAAAGCCCTTGGTATTGGCATTAGTGAAAAATGTGGATTTTTTGATATAAAAATTTATAAAGATGCACGAAACGCACCCTACTTTACGCTTTCACGTCATTTAATTGATGCGTATGAGATTACTGATTTTTCACTCTCAATTACACACGACAATGGTTTTGCTATCGCGGTAGCGGTCATTGAAGGCAAAAAAAATACCCAACAACTTTGGCACTAAGCGCCACCACCGACAAACTGTAAAAACTCTACTTTATCATTTTCACAAAGCTTGTGGCTTTCCCACAACTCTTTTTTGACAACATTCATGTTTACCGCAGCTGCCATTACTTTACTTTCAATACTCAATTCATCAATAAGCTCTTGAATCGTTTTAGCCCTACTCTCTTTTTTTTCACCGTTAATAATCAGTTGCATTCCATTTCTCCTTTGCGAAAACATGCCATTTTAAATCGCTCTCCCATAAAAGAGGGATCGATCAATGTTTTAATACGGTTTAATTCTGTCTCATACTGCTTTTCTGAAACGTTGTTAGCAAACAGTTCTAAAAGCTCAACCAATCCAAAATCAACTAACGCTTTCATCTGCGTGCTATAGTCATACACGCTAATGCCGCTTTTTTCAAAGGCATGAAAAAGATGGCTAAAATTGACATCATACGTAAGGTCTGATTTTGCAAAAAAGACATTAAAATCATTTGGTTCTCGCAATTTTTCTTCAACCAAATCGGTGAGTGCAAAAAAAGGATAGACCTGATGGTTAGCATAAACACGCAGTGAAAAGTCATTTCTCGCTTCTTTATCGCCATAGTCAAACGTCACAAACTCAAAACGTTCACAACACTGACTCATCGCTTTTGCAAAAGGCTCATACCCTAAGCAAAGCTCCCCTTTTTTAATGCCATATTCATCCGCTTTTTTTCGTGTTTCATCATCCATTGTCGCAAAAAAAGCTTTTTCATTTTCAATAAAAAGCATCTCATCTTCTTTGATGAGTTCGCACGAAAACGCATCGAAAATTTCATTGGCGACAAAGAACGCCTCTTTACATGTAAACGCTTCCAAATGCTTTACATGTAAAAGTTTAATGGCATCGCCAAATGCCTCTTCAAAGTAGGTTTTTTGCATTGTTTGATTCGCCTCAAAAGGCTCAACAATGACAAAGGTAAGGGATTGGAGCAGTGCAGGTTTGAGAGTATAGATAAACTGAATCATATCAGCAAGCAGATAGCCTTTGTGCGCGCCAATCTCAACCACATAAGACGAAGGGCTTAAAAACCCACTCTCAATGGTTGAAATCAGTCTTTTGGCAATGGAACCACCAAAAAACATACTCGTACTTACAGCGGTGTAAAAGTCACCCTCTTTTCCGATGGTTCGCTCTTTAGTGTAGTAGCCCTCATTGCCATAGAGCCACGTTTGCATATACTCGCTAAATTTCACGTATCTCTTTTATAAAAGCGCTTGACACGCATTCTCTAGGCGTTTAAAGCCCTCATCCATCTCTTCTTTAGAGATCGTGAGTGGTGGTAAGAAACGAAGTGTGTTTTTGCCTGCTTTTAACACAAGGACACCATGCTCAAATGCTTTTTTGATGACACTTGCCAAAATATCGCCATTTTGGCACTTAATGCCACGCATCAAACCAAGCCCTTCGACACTCTCAAACAAACTTGGAAATGCTTTACATGTAGCCTTGAGCTTGCTATCAAAATAGATCAGTGCTTCATCCAGCATACCGCTTTGTTTGTACTCTTCTAAAATGGCAAGCGCTTCAAGTCCTGCACGTGTGGAGAGGAAATTTCCCCCAAACGTACTACCATGATCCCCCGCTTCAAAAATGTCTTTGTGTTTGGTCACAACCGCACCGATAGGCACGCCACCGGCTAAACCTTTCGCAAGCGTGATGATGTCTGGCTCAATCTCATAAAGTGATGTCGCTAAAAACTCACCACTTCTAAAGACACCACTTTGCACTTCATCAATGATGAGCAAAATCTCTTTCTCTTTTAAAAACTTTGCCAATGCTTGAATGTCTGCTTTTGGAAACGCTTTAACGCCACCCTCGCCTTGTACAAGTTCGATCATTACAGCAACGGTTTCTTCATCAATCGCATTGTAAAGATCTGCGATCTCCTTTGTGTATGAAAATCCTTCAGGATACGGTGCAAAAGCGCTCTTATGAAAACTCTCTTGACCTGTTGCTTTCACTGTTGTGATGGTTCTTCCATGAAACGAATGCTCTAAGGTTAAGACTTTATATTTTTTATTGGCAAATTTTTTCTCACCATACTTTCGTGCGAGTTTAATGGCACCCTCATTCGCTTCTGCGCCTGAGTTTCCAAAAAAGACCGCAACATCATAGCCTGTGAGTTCATTAATTTTTTTAGCCAATCTTGCCTGTGGCTCGATCATATAAAGATTAGACGTGTGAATGATATTGCGTGCTTGATCGCTTATCGCATCGGCAAGTCTTTGATTGCCATGTCCTACGCTTACCACACCTATACCGCTGGTGAAATCGATATAATCTCTTCCTTTATCATCAAAAAGTGTTGCATTGATACCGTGTTTAAAATTGACATAGTTTCTCGCATACGTCTGCAACACATACTCTTTATCCATTGTTTCAAAATCCATCATGTACTCCTCTAAAAAAACGCCATTATAGCGAAAAAAACCTTACCCAATTTTGGGCAAATTCCACTGTTTATAATACGCTAGCAACCGAAGCGCTACGCCAAAAGCAAATACGACCATCACAGGCACATATCCACTGATGTCAAACTGTGCAAACATAAACAAAATTGCTCCCACTAAAAGCGAGACCGTACCGTAAAACTCACTGGTTAAGAGTAAGGGTACACGGTTGAGCAAAATATCCCTAATAACACCACCGCCAACAGCTGTTACAAGCGCTAAAAGTACCACGCCAAAGAAGTTAAACCCTACTTGCAAACCAATGAGTGCGCCTGAAATTGAAAAAGAGACCAACCCTAATGTGTCACTGATGATAAAATAGAACTTCTTTTCAATCTCATCTTTACGGTGCAATTGCAAAAGAACACTCAAAACGATCACAGCAATCACCAAGAAAGAAGGCATCAAATGTGTAAAGGTGTAGGGAGAGCGATCCGAGAGCATATCGCGAACCAGCCCACCACCAAGTGCTGTTAAAAATGATGCGATAAAAACACCTAAAAGATCGAGCTTCTCTTTGACTGCTACGTAAAAACCACTCAGCGCAAAAGCAACCGTACCGATAATTTCGGCAACTTCAAGCTCAACCATGGCTTTCCTTTAGTGCGTCCAAATAGCGTTCTAAAATGACTTTTGCCGCCATGGAGTCAATGCGTCCATCGCGCTTTTGACGGATGACACCTTGCATCATCTCTTTGGCCTCATTGCTTGAGCCGTATTCGTCTTGGTACACCACCTCTCCGCTAAATTGGAGTAAGCTTACAAAGTGTTTGATGCGCCGTTCCATCTCTTCGCTACTACTACCACCTTTGGGAAGACCCACAACCAAAAGCTCGATGCTCCACTCATTTAAAAAAGCATCAACATCGCGTGCGGCTTGGTCACGATTTTTACGCAGTATCGCCTCTTGCGGTGAGACAATTCCCGCCGCCAAGCAGAGTGCAACACCAATACGTTTTAGCCCAATATCAATACTTGCTGTTTTTTTCAAATAGTACTCTTTAGTTCAATGTACATTTATTCTACCGAAGATTGATTTAAAGCGCTCTTTTTCTCTTTACATGTAAAGCTCATTCTGTGCTATAATCCACCACAATTTTTCTTGCGTAAAAGGCGTAGCATGCAATCACTCAGATCATTTTACTGTATTGGGCATGGACCCTCTTCAAGCCATACCATGGGACCTTTTAACGCGGGGACGATCTTTAAAAAACGCTTTCCCGATGCTTCTTTGTACCGCGTTACTCTTTTTGGTTCACTTGCAGCTACAGGACGTGGGCACTTAACCGATGACGCTCTGCATCAAGCCTTAGCTTCAGCTGGTGTTGAGATACTCTTTCGCCCCGACATCACCAAACCGTTTCACTCCAATGGCATGTTTTTTGAAGCATTTAACGAAAAACAAGAACTTCTAGGCTCTTGGGAAGTTTACAGCGTGGGAGGCAGTGCGCTCAAAGAAGCGGGAGAAAACCCTATCGTAGAGCCTTCTATTTATCCACTTACAACGTTGAATGAAATTATAAAATGGTGTGAAAAAGAGCACAAAGAACTGTGGCAATACGTCGAAACGTATGAAGGCGAAGAAATTTGGGATTATCTTGCAGAGGTGTGGAAGAGCATGCAAAATACCATCGATCGAGGGTTGAAACAATCAGGTGTGCTCCCAGGAATCCTCCAATACCCGAGGAAAGCTCCCATGTTTTTTGCCAAAGCTCGTAAAGAAGAAAAAAGAGCGCATGGGATCATCTTCGCCTATGCGCTTGCCACCAGTGAAGAGAACGCATCGGGCAATATTGTCGTTACCGCACCCACCTGTGGCGCGTGTGGCGTCGTTCCAGCCGTACTTCGCTACCTCAAAGAGCTTTACAACCTAGATCAAATTGATTGTTTACATGCCCTTGCTGTTGCGGGGCTTCTGGGAAATATCGTGAAATTCAATGGCTCTATTTCAGGCGCAGAAGTGGGCTGTCAAGGCGAAGTGGGCGTGGCATGTTCGATGGCAGCAGGCATGGCATCGTACCTCTTTGGCGGCAATTTACAACAGATTGATTACGCAGCGGAGATGGGCTTAGAGCATCACCTTGGCATGACGTGCGACCCCATTGCAGGTTACGTGCAAGTACCGTGCATCGAGCGTAATGCTGTGGCTGCGATTCGCGCTATTGATGCGGCTGAGTACACTTCTTATACCGATGGAGCGCATAAAGTGAGTTTTGATGAGATCATTCAAACGATGGTTGAAACAGGAAAAGATATGAATACCAAATACAAAGAGACCTCACTCGGAGGTCTGGCAAAACGTTACCTTTAGATCTTTACATGTAAAGCTTACGGGCATTTCAAATAGCTAAAGCGTGTATCTTCCCATATCGTTCTCGCATCGTAATTCAAGATAAGTCCATCGCCACGTGTAACACCATTTTGAACCATGTACTTTGGATAATACATGGGCTTACCTAATTTTTCTAAAAAGTTACAGCTTGATTTCATATCATCCAATCTAGCACGCAGAACTTCAGCAAACTGGTTACGTTTAGTGGCGTCAAGCGGTCCAAAAATTTCAGTTTTGAGCGTATCTAAGACTTGTCGTGTACTTTTATCAACCACCCTTGCACCATCATAATAGCCATATGCCGTGGCAATCAGATAAAGCTCAACCGCTTGTGGGTATTTTCCCTCTTCAATGCACTTCGCACTGGAGTTAAACAGATCAACAGGCGTTTGGCTGTTTTTGATTTCAATACGCTCCATACAGCTATTGATTTGCACTTGTGGCTTATTTTCTTCAAAAAGATTGCTTGCACTTGCACATAGAAGCAACGATGGCACCAAAAGTGCCCATAAAAAACCTCTTTGCATACTATTTCCTTTTTACATGTAACACGTTTAGATAACCGATGTCAGCATTTTTATGCTAAGAATCATCAGTAATAAAGCAAAAATCTTTTTAAGTTTACCAACAGGAAGCGTATGTGCCATCTTCGCACCCAAAGGGGCTGTAAAGTAGCTCACAATTGAGATCAGTATAACACCAGGAAGATAAACAAACCCTAACATCATCTCTGAGCCAGAAGAGTGCATCATACCGTTGATGACATAACCCAGTGTGCCTGCGATGGAGAGTGGAAATCCAATCGCCGCAGAGGTAGCAATCGCGCGTTTGAGATCTACATTTTGCCACACAAGATAAGGTACGGTCAAAGAACCTCCACCGATTGAAACCAGCGCTGAGACGATGCCAATGAGAGAACCAACACCAAACAACGATGGCGGTGTAGAGAGCTCCCGACTCGGTTTTGGCTTTTTATCGATTGCCATTTGAATGGAGACATACGCCATAAAAACTGCAAAGAAGATGGCAAGGTGAACGGATTTCATGTAGGTTGCTAAAAACGTTGCCGCAAAAGTGCCTAGTATAACGCCACCTGCCATGTATTTTACGACATTCCACATAACGGCACCTTTTTTGTGGTGGGCTCGCATACTCGCAAATGATGTAAAAATAATCGATGCCATCGATGTACCAAGTGCCATATGTACGACTTGCTCAACAGGAATGCCTTGTGCCAAGAAAATTGAAGTCAGTATGGGAACCATAATACCACCACCGCCAATACCCAATAATCCAGCCATAAAACCAACCACTAAACCCAAAGCTAAAAATGCTAAAATCCATTCAAAACCCATATTCTTCCTTTACGCGCGCTTGATGCGTCCATTTTCAACTTTTATTTTACCTAAACATTCGTATTCAAATACTTTTTGTGCAAATTTTTCCACAGCATCGTGGTAGAGAGGATGTGTATCACAGTAGATTAAAAAATCATCTTTACATGTAAGTTCAACTTTGCCAAAAAGTGCGACAAAGGCATCAATGTCATAAAGAGGTTTTGCTAACCCTTTTGAGAGAAGCCAATTTGTGCCCTCACTCTCACCCAAACGGTGAGGAAGCACATAAATAGGTTTTTGCATCTTAAGTGCAAACTCAATGCTGTGCATTGTGCCACTTTTAAGATCAGCTTGTGTGACAACAAGCGCGTCACCAAGAGCAACAACAAGTTCATTTCGTAGTGGAAAATTCCACTTCAGGGAAGGTTGTCCTGCTTCAAATTGACTGAGCACCAATCCCTCTTTTTCAATCCCCTCAATTAGCTTTACATGTAAAGCAGGATAGCGAATATCAAGCCCAGTTCCTGCCACTGTCATATCCATTAACAAACTTGAACTTTATGTTGATTGATAATAAATTGTTTCACTACTTCAAAACATCCAATTTATCGAATTTTTCGTAAAAAATGTATTTTATCTTAATGCATAAAAAAGAATGCTAAAGAACATTTTTTAAACAGAAAAAATATTTATTCATTACAAGTAAAAACTTTAATTTGTCGATTTTTACAATAATAATATTTAATTAATTTATATTACAAAAATTTCAAAAATACTATATAATTTTAGCATGAGTGTCAGGAAAATAAAAAAGAGTTATATCTCTTGTGTAGGGTATTTTATCAGTTACAAAAATGGGCAAAGCAAAATTGCTTTTGAATCTATTTTAGAAAGTGATTTCTACATGATATTAGAATTTGATACGACTGTTCTAAAGTACGAAGAACAACCGATACAAATGTATTATGACTATTCAGATACACAAAAGCGCAGGTATACACCTGATACTTTAGTGACTTATACTGACGGGACTCAAAAACTTTTTGAAGTGAAATATGCAAATGATTTCACAAGATATCCTGAACTTCCCAAAAAAATAGAAATCTTACGTCAATATATTCAAGAAACCTACAATATAGAGTTTGAAGTTTTTACCGATCAAAACATCACAAAAGTTATCTTAGACAATTACAAATTTTTATATAAATTTGCATTCGTTCCGCTACATACATCCATTCATGAACAGATCTATTATCACATCAAGACAACTTCCTCTATCAATGTACAGCAGCTCTTAACACTTCTTTGCCATCCTCAAGAAGAATTGAAATACATTTTGCCATATGTATGGAATTATTTTTTTCAAAATCATCATTTGCTTAATTTGAATCTACCTTTAACCATGTGTTCTATAATTTACAAAAATGGAGCTACTCATGGCTAAAATTGATTTAAAAATAGGCTCTCATGTTTTTTATAATAACGAGCCATATTGTATTTATAGAATTGTGAATTTATCAGAAGTAGGACTTGAACATCTTAAAACAAAAAAGCTTCTTAACGCGAAGATTACAGAACTCTCTTCCAAAGAAGTACCAGAGGTTCCTAAAAATATTATGGAATATTCACAACGAGAATGGGATGAAGCCAAAAAACGATTCGATATGATTAAGGATATCGTCTATAAAAGTGCCTCCAAAGAAGATATTTCAAAAATATGTACACAACACAATGTAAGTCATACAACGCTTTATACGTGGAAAAGAAGATACGAACAAACAGCAGAGATTAGCTCTTTGATTTCCAATAAATCCCAAAGAGGGAAAAAAGGAGCGCGTGTTGATCCAAAAGTTGAAGCGATTATTGATGAAAGCTTAGAAACCCTCTATTTAAACAAACAACGCTATAGTTTTCCAAGGATATACAATAAAATTGCAAGAGAATGTGTAAAAGCAGTCTTAGAACCACCTCATGCCAATACTGTTCGAAATCGTATTAAAGCAATTCATCCAAAAGAGGCTCTTAAACGTAGGTATAGTGCTAAATTAGCGCATGAAAAATTTTCCAATTTTGAAGGAGAATATCCTTATGGTAACTATCCGCTTGAAGTTGTTCAAATTGATCATACGCCCTTAGATATTATTGTCGTCGATAAGACTTATCGTAAGCCTTTAGGAAGGCCTTATCTCACTTTAGCAATTGATGTTTATTCTCGCATGATAGCAGGCTTTTATCTCTCCCTTCAATCACCTGGTTATTATAATGTCAGTCAATGTATTCTCAGTATCTTCTCTCAAAAAGATACGTATTTAGCACACTACAATGTATCAGGAAAGTGGGAGATTTTTGGCATACCAAGAATGATACACGTGGATAATGGGCAAGACCTTGTTTCAGAAGAAACACAACGAGCATGTGAAGAATTTGGTTGTTCACTTTTAAAAAGACCTGTTGGCAGACCTCAATTTGCTTCACATATTGAAAGGCTCTTTGGCACTATCAATGGTGAAATACATAATCTTCCTGGCACAACACGCTCTAACATTCAAGAAAGAGCAACGTATGATTCTGCGAAGCATGCCTGCTATACACTTGATGAGCTGACACAATGGCTTATTCATTATATCGTCAATATCTATCACACAAAACACCATACTGGTATTGAAATGTCACCCAATGACAAATATCAAAAAGGCATTTTAGGCGATGAAAACACCCCTGGAACGGGGGTATTGCCTTCTATTATTGAAGACCTAGATACAATTAAAATTGCCCTACTCCCCACCTCTTACCGCACTGTACAAAAAGATGGTATTACTATAGATGGAATCACTTACTATTCGGATGTGTTACGAGCTTGGATAGGGATTACGGATAAAAACAATAAAAAAATCAAACATAAAATCAAGCAAGATCCTCTTTCTTTGAGAAAGATTTATTTTTTTGACCCTGAAATTAAGCAGTATTTTGAAATACCTTATCGTAAAATATACGCTCCAGACATGACATTTTGGGATTTATTGGCGGCAAAACGCTATCTTAAAGAGAATAAAATTCAAAACTACTCTGAAGAAGATCTGTTTGAAGCGTATGAAAAACTTGAACGGATGGAAAAAGAAGTCAAAGACAAACAAGGTAAAGTTAAACTACGAAAATCTCAAGCTCCTAAAATCAGTACAATACAAAAATCCAAAGAAATTAAAGAAGAAGCACCAGAAGAAGATGATTTAGATTCTCTCTTCAAAAACATCACTCTCTATAAAGTTGCACCAAGGAAAAACAAACATGAAATTTGAACTCACACCCGATGCACAAGAAATGCTTTCTAAAAGTGCTGAAGAGCGGATGGATTATATAGCACAAAAGACTTGGATTGATTATCCAAATGCAGAATTTATATTGAATCAATTTGAAAATCTTTTGCGTTTTGAAAAGAATAAACATAGAATAACAAGCTACTTACTGGTTGGTTCAACGCACAATGGGAAAACTTCCATTTTACATAGATTTATGGAACTACATCCAGCCTATGATTTATTTCAAAATAATATGAACAGTCTTACTAAAGAGTTTTTTGACCAATATGAAGCAACTAGCACTCCTGTTTTATATCTGATGGCACCCTCAGAACCTAGTGAATCGAGGCTCTATAATCGAATATTAAAAAGCATGAATGCCCCTTATAAAGAAGGTGATTCGATAGAGAAGAAACTCAATTTGGTTGAATATTATTTAAAATTTCTAAATGTTGAAATCCTGATTATAGACGAAATTCATAATTTTCTCAGCGGTTCAACGGTTAGGCAAAAACAGGTACTCAATGCTATTAAAAACCTTAGTAATCAGTTACAAATCCCTATTCTTTTAGCTGGCACAAAAGATGCTCTTAGAGCATTTGGTAGTGATCGCCAATTGATTAATCGATTTAGGCCAACGTATATTAAAAAATGGAAGTTCGATCAAGAATATATAAACTTTTTAGCAACCCTACTCACAACAATACCCTTGAAGGAAGAATCCGATATTTTACAAGCGAAGATAAGGAGAAGAATTCTTGAATTTTCATATGGTTGTATCGGTGATATCGTTGCTTTGATTAAACGCGCAGCGATTATAGCCTTAGAAAACAAACAAGAAAAAATTACTGAAAAAGATATCATCGAGGCCGCCACTAAAGTATCTTTAGAAAACTTGTACCAAAATATCGAATTGAAAGATGTATGATTAAAGGTCTTTGTCGCAAAGAATTCTTGCATAAAAGACCTCCTCTTATTCCTGTACCATTCTCAGATGAAATTCTAAGTTCTTGGATTGCCAGATTAGCGTATGCAAATCAAATGCATCCAAAAACTTTTTTAAACACCTACCTTGGGCTCAAACATAGAGATCATTTTAAAAATTGCCTGGATGCACATATTAATGATGAAATACTGAACTGCCTACAAACAATCACAAGCCCACATTTTTCACTTAAAGATATGATTCTTAAATCATATGCAGGTATTCTAAGAGAAGGTGTAATCAAAGAATTACATAATAGTTATCTTGGACACATGCAATTTTGTCCTCAATGTTTACAAGAACATATTCCTTATTACAAAAAATTCTGGCATGTTAACTTGCTAACAACCTGTGAAAAACACTGTAGCTTCTTATATGATTCTTGTCCCAAATGCAAAAAACCTATCGAGATTCTTCAAATGCATCATGATACATTTGATTATACGTTTTGTTACTACTGTGGGTATGACTTAAAGAAAGCGCCTATCAAAAAAATTGGTAATAAATATACTTTTGGTATTTTGGCTAATCAAAAGCTAACAAAAATGATAGAAAATGGGTATATCCAACTAGGAGAATCCATCGTATACTCATTTTGTTTTGTGGATACGATTACACAGTTATCAAAGCTAATTTTATTACGTAGAAATTTTGCTTTTATTCATAAACATCCACTTTTTAAACTCTTAGAAAATCGTTTAAAAAGCTCCTTATCTTCAAAGCAATCTACCCATTTACAACTCACTGTCGCTGAAAAATATGCGCTTTTTGGGCTTATTATGTATTTATTTGAGGACTATCCCAATCATTTTTCTCAATTTATCACAATGAATCATTTAACACATTGGGACATGATGAAAGATCTCCGATATAAAGCTTTTTGGTATGAGAATCTCGTTAATAACATTACCCCTCGATATATTGCATTCGGGAATATGGTCACGTATGAAGAAGTAAAAAATGCTATTGAATATTTAAAGCGACAAAAAATTCCCATTATAAAAGCAAATTTACAAAGACTTTTTCATAATAGAGGATTTTTTGATAGATTAAAATTGATTACAACCATTTAGCTTTACTTATATCTTATATTAATCCTAATTTGACTATCATTTATACTAACTTACGAAATGCATGTTCTGCTTAATAAAATATTTTTTAATTTATATTGGGAATTTTCTTGAATTTAGAACTTATAACGCTAACAACTAGTATAATTTTTCTAATTATTATATTGATAATTAGAAAGAAATATATACTTGCTAATGTTATCAAACATAATTCTTATCCCATGGTGCCGATTGATAATAACTTGCTACTTGATGAATCAAACAAAATTATAAAAGAAAGTATAAAAATTTTTGATATCCTAGAAAAATATAATGCTCATAATATAGGCAAGATTGAAAATAATAAGAATTTAGTGGAATTATTGAATTGTTTAAAAATATTGCATTTAAAATATACAGAACACTTGAAAGAAATCTATAATCAACTTCAAAGTGAATTAGAAACCCTCTCAAATAACCAAAAAAAACGATCTTATAAACAATTGGTATCATCTTTTAATATTTTATTATTGAATCGCGAGCTCACAGATTTAATGGATACACTGAAACGTACACATTATCAGAATGTAGAACATACAATACTTAACTTGCATAATTATTTACCGCAGAATGATCACACAATAGCAGCTCTTTATAAAAATGAAGCCTTAGTATTTTCAAATGAAAAGAAAGCTAACGAATTTATAGAAAATGCAATAGATTTACTAACTAAAATCATTAATAATGAATTGTTAAAATACAATGAAGAACTAGAGTTCATAAATCGAAACTTTAAAATGGTATCTATCTCTCAATTTGAGCTTTCTTCATTCACCGTCAATAAGCAAGCTTTTCAGTCATTAATTATTGATTTTAAGCAAACACGAATCCAACGAAAAAAGGGTGATGGATTTATGGACTCTGTTTTAAATACATTAAATAATGATTGGGGAAGATACGATACATCTTATCATGTAACTAAATTTAAAATTGAAAAAAAGACTTTTATAAATAGTTTAAATAGTTTACTGAATGAATTACAAAATCATATTAATAATTTTTACCAAGTATTAGATACAAAATTATATATACAACATGAAAAAACAAACTTCCATATTGATATGATGAATCTCTCACTAAAATGTGATCTTGTTATGTCTAATATTCAGGATATTGTATATTGTCAAAGAGTAAACCAAAAGTTACTTCGCAGAATATCAAATATAACAAAAATTTCTCAATTAAACAAGAAACCACATGCATAAGAAAATGACCATATTAGATACTTTCAACATTAATATCGATGAAGAAGAATTAGCAACATTAGAAAAGAATCATAAATATATATCTCAAAAACTTATTTTAGATGCTATTAATGGTATTAATGTAACAGCTAGAGACCTACAAAACACTTCAAATACTAGACAGTCACTATTCCATAGAACTTTTGATAGCCTCACTGGTAATGCAAGACGAAGACAAGACTTAATAAATGAAAATCTTATTGAAGGAATCAATGCTTGTACATCTTGGTTGCAAGACCATGAAAGACACCTAAGTAGAATAGATAATAGAATTTTTGATTTAGTTGTTGAACTAGAAAGAACACAAGACGAAATTTTGAAATTTTATATACAACATGAAAATTTAAAAAACAATGTTGATCTATTGAAGGAAAGTTTTTCTCAGTTTATAAAATATTCAAGTGAAAGATTCATCTCTTGTGAAAAGCGTATAACAACTATTGAAATAAAAACAGATATTGATAAGGAAATAAGTTATCTCAAATCTGGAGAAAAATATAAAGGTTATGATATTACACTTAAAATTTATTCTTTATTAGATAATCTAAAAAGTGGATCTTTTGGTACTTATTATGATAACAACTTGAATTTAAATGACGATAATATAATCTATTTAAAAAGTGAATTAAAAAACTTTATAAAACAAGAGATAGGGAGTAATTTTCACAATATATTTTTAAATTATGATGACATATCTCATAAATTTAATCAATTAAGTATTTTAGAAAAAAAGGCAATTTCTTTTATTAGTACTCAACACTATAATTCCTTAATAGAACAACGTGAATATGTACAAATTTCTGATTTAATAAGTATACTTTCTACCTATCCTCAAGATGAAGTGAAAGCAGTAATTCAAAATCAGTCCAACATTAGTAATTTTATTACATATGAAGACTTTATTGAAGATTGTATTGTTGAGCATTTAAAAGGATAATCATATGATGAAACCAAAATTAGGAATTGTATTATCTGGTGGTGGCGCGAAAGGAGCATATGAAGCTGGGTTTTTAAAGGCTTTAGCAGAATTTAATATCCAACCACATGCAATTGCTGGCACAAGTATAGGAGCACTCAATGGTGCTATTTATTCTGCGAACATAAATACAAGTACAACAGCTGTTTTAATAGAAAAAATTTGGCAAGATATGGGAAATTCTAACGCACTTCAATTTGATAAGAAAAAAGTTTTTATCAATCTTGTTGAAGTAATTACATATTTTAGTCCGTTAGCCCCTGTAAGTAAACTTGCAAAATTTGTACAAGGCTTTTCTGTAGCTAATAGTAAAAAAGGTCTGTTAACAACTCGTCCAATAGAAAATATTCTAGAAAAATACGCGCCTCTTCATAAACTTAAAAAAGGTCTTCCTTTCTATATAGGTTTAACAAAAAGTCATGGTAACATGATTGACATATTACGATTATTTGAAATTGAAAATCTTGGATCAACAAATTTTAAAAAAGTGCAATTGTTAAATGAAAAAGATATTTATAATGCCATTCTAGCTTCAGCTGCACTTCCTATAGCCTTTGATGCTATTAAAGTCGATGGAACATATTATCGAGATGGTTGTTTAGGTTCTATAAATAACGAATGGGGAAATACGCCAGCACACCCCTTAATTACAGAAGAAAAATGTACACATATAATTGTTTGTCATTTGAATGAAGGAAGCTTTTTTAATAGACATGATCCTTTATTTAAAGATATTGCAATCATTGAAATCAGACCTCAAAGCAATACTTTTTCATCAATACTAGATCCATTGGCATTTGATGTTAGTAAAATTGATTTATGGATAGAACAGGGATATACGGATAGTAAAAAAATTTTATCTGAGTCATTAGAAGCTCTAAATGAGAATTATCAAAGAATCACATCTGAAATTCAAACTGATTTAGCACTAGAAAAATTAAAAATTAAAAAATTTTCCATTCCAGATGAATAACCAAATAATTTTTTATATCAAAAATCCCTATTGTAGGATACTCGCTAAAAACTATCATTAATAAAGCTATATTTTATGAATCAAATGGATTCTTTACCTCTTTTGCCACATTCTCAACACTAATCTTTTCAGGTAGTGCTTGCTTCTTTAAATACTCAACAATAGTGTCTATTTGACGTTTAAGGGCAAAGGCATATTCTAAGCCTTGTTGATCTTTGGTGATATCTACAGAGCCATGTATAGAGATTCTATCCAATCTATTCTCGATATCGAGTTCACTAATACGGATAACGTCTTCTTCATTAGCATATGGATCAATACAGAGTAGTTTTTCTTTCATTTATTATTTTCCAATTGAGTTACTGCAACTAATATGTCTTTTGCGAGTTTGATTGCATTATTTTTATCAAGCATGATGCTTTGAAGTAAAATACGTTTTCTAAGGTCATTGTCGAGATTAATTTCAATAAAATTATCTTTTGTTACAACAGAATCAAATACCTTACTTTTATATGCATAAATATATACATTTGGAGCTTTTTCTGGGTATTTTTTTAATAACTCTTCAAGCGCATTACCTGTTCGAGAATATTGTTTTGCTTTACTTGCTGTTTTAGCAGGTTTATTGGGGTGCCCATTATAAAAAAACATACAATATTGTGCTTGTTCACATAAACAAAATACTTTATTATTTTTGCCATGAAATCTAAGTTCTTCTCTTTTATCAATCAACGGAATAATAATATTATTGTCTTTGAAGATTTCATTCATTATTTCCCATGCATGAGTAGTAACTACTTCAAATTGATCGATAGTCCCAAGAGTTTCTATAAACTCATTCATCTTTGATACAAGCATTTGTTTATTTGTGAATTTATCTGTTAAAATAACTGCTACGTTTATCATGGGGTTCCTTTTTGTTAATTATATTTTGTCTATTTCATAGCTTTTGGTTCTGGCAAGCCTAGCAGTTGTGTTTTTTTCTCTTCACTCATTTTAGGGAAGAAGCTAATACCACTTAATATCTCTAACTCTTTAACAGAGATAACGTGATAGGCTTTTCCTGGTTCATTATTGGTAAAGTATACTGCTGCTTTTTGTTGTTTAGGTGAATAGATAATTTTATAGATGTAAGTTGGTACTAATACACCATTACCAATGGATTTGAGTGTTCCTTTATAGATAGGTCCTGTAATGACATACAGTGATCCTTCTTTCTTAGCTAAGTAACGTGTTGCTGATTCAATATTAGACCAGATACCTGTATTATGATTATGGTCTTGTGGAACCATATTTGCTAAACTAAAACTCTCACTTTGAGATGATTCAGTTGGCATATCAGCAGAAGGGCTCATATGTCCTCTATCGTAACCACTTTTAGCGTAATCTTTGAGTTCGGCTCTTTCACTTTGAGGTAAAAGAGTTTCTTCATGAAATTTATCTTTTCTAGGAACATCTGCATCAATAGCTGATGCTGTTAAATACTCTGCACTCCATAAAGGTGTTTTAGAAATACCAGAATGCATGACACCAAATGCTTCAAAACATAATTCTTTGGTTTGAGCTACCAATTTCTCATTTACGATATCTGGTGCTTCTCCATCTACATAAAACTGTGGACATGCAGTTGGTGCAGCATTGAGCATAAGTGAAAATAATGAGATAAGAAACAATGCTTTTTTCATACGAAAGCCCTAACTAAAGAAGATGTTTTTTAAAGCGGGATATTAGCATATCAACGTGATATTTGTGGGTGATATGGATCAAGTAAAACTGTATTTAAAAATACACTTGACCAATACCTATTTAAATATCAAGTTTTTTAGAATAAAATATTCATATAAACTTTAAATGGTTTGAAAATCTTTAAAATATTTTGTATTAATTTCATATAATTTTTCCATTTGAAAACGCCTTTCTCTTTCTCTTCTTTCAAGCTCATTTTGTTTTTCAAGAGCTTCAACAAGCCTAATGGCATAGAGTGGAACCTTATATATTATCCCTTTTTTTTTATCTTCTTCGCAAGGTTTCCAGCCATCAATTGTAGTTCTTGCAATTCCACTAAATCTCGAAAAAGATGTAATTCCATACCCTAATTTTTGAATTCTTTCTTTAAACTGAGGAAGCGTTACAGAGGATTTTTGGCTCAAAGTTTCCTTTGGTTTACCATGACTCTTTTTGTGCTTTTTTTCAAACATATAACAACCTTGACATTTATAATAAATTATATTAAAATAATACAACTTATATGTATCTTAATTTCATAAAAGGTCTTCCATGAAAAATATTAAAGCAATCGATTTCTTTAGTGGGGCGGGTGGGTTGACACATGGGCTCAAATTAGCAGGAATTAATGTTTTTGCAGGAATCGATTTTGAGTCATCATGCAAAGATACATATGAAAAAAATAATCACGCAGTTTTTATTAATAAGAGTATACAAGATATCACAATTAAAGAAATCAAATATCTTTTTAAAGAACACACAAATAAAAATGATTACACAATGTTGGCTGGTTGTGCACCCTGCCAACCATATAGCATGATTAACACTAGAAAAAAACAAAATGATTCAAGAAAAACACTACTTGATGAATTTCGAAGAATTATTAATGGAGTAAAACCACATTTTGTTCTAATGGAAAATGTCAGCAGGTTAAATGAAGAGAATCCTTATTTTGCACAATTTATACAAATGCTTGAAAAAAATGGTTACAAATATGAATATACAGTTTTAAATGCAAAAGATTTTGGAGTAGCACAAAATCGAAAAAGACTATTTTTAATAGCAACAAGAATAAAAAAACTTAATCTATCTTTCAAAAATTTGCAGTATGAAACTCCAATTACACTTCGACATATTATAGGCGATTTAGAAGCTATAAGACATGACCAACCATCAAAACAAGATTTACTCCATCAATCCAAACAATTAACTCCATTAAACCTCAAACGCATTCAAGCAACTCCTAAAAATGGTGGATTGAGGTCAGCATGGAACGATGAGCTTAAATTATCATGTCATAAAAAAAAGGAATCATTCAAAGACAATTATGGCAGACTTGCATGGAATAAACTAAGCGCAACAATTACTACAAAATTTCATCAATATCATAGTGGTCGATTTGGGCACCCTGAGCAAGATAGAGCTCTTTCACTTAGAGAAGGTGCATTAATACAAAGTTTTCCAAGTAATTATGAATTTTATGGCTCTGTTAATCAAATAGCAAAACAAATAGGAAATGCTGTTCCAGTTAAGTTATCTAAAGCTGTTGGAGAAACATTTATTGCTGCAATATACTAAAAAATTCATATTACAAGATACCGCTTCAAATATAATGTATATTTAGTTTAATTTTATCAAATGATTTAGTTTTTCATAACTTTCCATAAACTCTTTATGGTATTGCTTTGCTTGCTCTAACATTATTTCATAACTTAGAAAATTCATATTATTTCTTTCCATATTCTCTAGTTTAACTTGAGTTCTTGTATCTTGAGATAATGCTTTACCTATAATATATCCTTTAACATATTTATATTTATCTCGATCTGACTTAGTACCACGCTCTAAAATAGTTGCTTTTATAAAATCACAATATTCTTCTAATTGTTCTAATTCTTTTTTAGTAATCATTTTTTGAGAGCGCTTAATTTCCATGATAAATAATGTATCTCTATCGCCTTTACAAATAAAATCAATTCTCTTATCTTCATCTACATCAGAATCGTCATTAAATTCATCTTTTAGAAATTTTTTATATGTTACTTCGTCAGTCAAACTATTTAATCTTGGCTCCAATATCCATGGAAATTTATTTAAAAAGTGATGCATTGAATCAATGCTTTTTTTGGCAACCTCCAATGTATCGTTATGAATTAATTGTTCAAATTTTTCGATAGTCTCAATTCTTCCAATTGCTAATCTATATTGTTCTCGTGCTTCAATTATTTCCCAATCTTGTAACAATTGTAAAAGTTTTCCGGCATCAGGATTTTCTTCTAGTTCATGTGCATATTCTTTAAAAACTTGGAATTCAAAGGCTCCTTTAACATAATCTATAAGATTTTTTGTTTTTGAAACTTCTAATTCTGATGAAATAACTATATCTGTAATTTTTTTTGCCAATTTTTGATCTGTTCCACTTTGGATTGTTGTTTGATACCATTCTGTATCAATATTATGTACTAACTGTAATTCAGTTGTTCGTGCATCAATTCTTCTTTCTCTCCATTTTAAACCAATTTTTTTGATAACATGTTGTAAATGAGACATAAGTTTTCTAGGTTCATCGTTTTCCCAAATTAATGAATTTCTAGCAGTAGAAATATTTTCTTCCGAACGTTCCTTATCTAAATAATCAACATCTATAGAACCACTCATATAAGAAAAAGCGTGAGAATTACTTAATTTGACTCCATAAAATTCTGGATTATTAGCTAATTTTCCTCTTGCATAAAGAGTAATCCCTTTAAATGCCTCTCTTATGGTATCTTTAGTTGTAATAATTCGTCCTTTAATTTGATTATCTATAAAATATTTTTTTGTTTCTTCATCAATATTCAATTCCTTAAAGTCTTGAGGAAGATTCCATGCGAACTGTCGATCTGTTTCAATAAGGATTTCTCTGGCCTCTTTTGTTAACATTGTTCTCGATTGACCATCTTCAATCACACATACGAAATTCTTATCGAAAAAATTCAATCTTATTAAAATTGAGTTCGCTGTATCCAATACAGGAATTTCGGTTTTTCTCATAAGATCTTTCAAAATTATTTTTGTATAACTTGCACTTGCACTATCTTGATTATTAATTATTGGATCAAGATCTAATGGCTGATCATCTTCACGATTTATTAATTCATTATAATCCATTTCAAACGCATTAATTTTTCCATTTTTGCAACTTTCAACATAGATTTTCGTACAAATTCCAAAAACAGATAATTTACCAATTCCTTTTTTCCCGGTAACGTATCTTTTAAATTTTTGTGTTATATCATTTTTATTTTTTTCTCTTCTGTTTCGGCCAACATGTAAAAAATCATTATTCAGTTCATCTGCATTCATTCCACAACCATTATCTAGTATCTCTATTGATTTATGATTTTGATTTATTGTGATTTTTACTTCTGAAGCATCTGCATCATATGAATTAGTAATTAATTCTGCTAAAACAGGTGGTAATGTACTATACATACTTAGCCCCAAGTGTTTTATTACTACTGGACTAAACTTTAATTGAAACATCTTAATCCTTTATTTTTTATATTATTATTTTGTTCTAATTTGATGCGTATCAAGTCAAGAATATCATGTTTATGAACTATTCTAATGTCTTGGTGTCATTCCTTACAACTGTCTCATTAATTTTAGCAATCATTTCCATGATTTTTTCTTGTTCATTTCTTGATATAGTATTGTCAAATTCAGTTTCTTCCAATTCATTATTATCATATAAATATTCAATAAATTTAATATAGTCAAAAGTCATATCAGTGCCATTATTATTAAGTTTTACTTTAATTTGTCCAGCCTCTTTAAAAAAAACCAACTTCATTTAGTCTCCTTAAAATTTTTCATATTATATTTTTTAACTCTTTTTTTTATAGATATTTTTCCACCATCAGTAATAGAAGCTACCTGATCAACAACACTTTTCCCATCTAAATAACCTTCTAGAGGATTAGAGGATATATTGATTTTCCCATCATTTTGACAAAGAACAATATTTTGAGCGTCCCCTAACATTGGGATTGTTGCGTTATGTGAAACTATTATAATTTGTTTATAGATTTTTATTTTTTTAATAGCATCAATTAAACCTTTATTTATATACCCATTTGCAAGATTATCTTCTGGCTGATCAATAATTAATGGGGCATTATCTTCCTTATAGCCAAGAATCAAATCTAATAAGACTGAAGTCTTCCAACCAGCACTAAGCTTTTCAAATTCTTTGCCATCACTTGTGATAATTTTATATTTTCTTTTATCTTTTGATTTAAATTCTGCAATGATTTTAGTTATAAAATCATCATATGTACCAATTTTTGGACTATCTTTATAATGTTCTAAATATAATTTTTTTGGAGAAAGATTATCAAGGCTTTCAATTTTTGAATCGGTTTTTAAAAACTTATTAATGGTATTTAAAATTATTTCTTGGCTCAATTGAAAGTTATATTCTATTGAAAGTTTATGCCCTGAAGATTCAATTTGTTTACTTTCAATTGAAATGGAATAACCTAATAATTTTATGAGCTGTTTTTGAAAAAATTTTAGATTCGAAGTATATTCTTCTATATTCTGAATAAGTTTTTCAAAATTATCTCTTTTAGATTGTGTTTCCGTATCTAATGATAACAATAAATTGTCAATATTAATTTTACAAGCATTAATATGTTCTCTAATGAGATTTTCAAAGGTTGAAAGATTATATGCATTTTCGATTGTACGTTCTATAGCCTCAAAATCCGATTCCTGATAATTGACAAAAGGATTTTTTGCTATAAACTCTTTTATTTCTTTAAGATTTTTTGTATGATGCTCATAAATAGCTACAGGATAGTCTATACGAGCACTTAATTCTGAAGAAGGAATCAATAATTTAATTATATTCTCTTGGATACCATTAAACTGAATTAAAGTATTTAAACTTGGTATTTTTTGTAAAACTTTTTCAGCTTTTTCAATATTTTCTACTGATTTTATAAATACTTTGACATCTTTTTCTAAATTTAACAATGCAGTATCAATTTGTAACCTAACACTTTTATCATCAGGAAATACATTTTTAATAATATCAATTTTTTCAATTTCATTTTTTCCATTCCCAATTAATTCAACAATATAGTTTTGATTAATATAATGTGGAATTGTGTTTGTCGGGTTGTTTATTTCTACATCTTGAACCAAAAATGATTTATATTTTGATTTAGAAAAGTCACTAGAACTTTTACATACAATTGTATCTACAAAAAGGGTTTTCCCACTAGATGAATCACCAATTACAACATTTAATCCTGGCGTTAAATTAACATTTATTGTCACAAATTCATTATTCAATTTAACACTTCTAATATATTCTGCCCAAATTTTCGGCTTTTCATTGGAATATACTAATCTTGTAGACTCTGATAAAGACAATCTTAATCCATTAAACGTAGGTTCTGCAAACATCCATGTTGGTATAAATGGGCTAGCTTCATCATCTTTTGCATTAGGATATTTAACTGGATTATAATTATCGGTACATGTAACTAAATTAACAAATTCATTAATGCCTAATCGTTTAAAATACTTGATTGTATCTTCCAAACCTTTTTCATTTCTAGCAGTAAATCCATCAAATTGATTGTAATAAAGGCTTTTTTCCAATCTAGTATCAAAATTTGAATCTACTGATAGATTAAATGTTCTATGGTTCTGTCCGCCGTGTGGTAATAATAAAAATTCATAATTATCAAATCTACGTATTATCTCTTCAATATTAATTTTTTTTTCATAAGGAGGTTGGATTTTTTTTGTTGGATATAATTCATCTAATATTTTATTGATATTATCTATTTCAATTTCTGTGATGTCTTGCATATCAAAATATATGTGACAATGGTAAGGCGGTTTTGTCTCTGTATTCCATATATGCAACTCTACACCTAAAATTATATTTTTAGTCTTCTCAAGCAATTTCATGTATGCAAATTTATTAATTGTATTATGATCTGTTAGAGAAATTAAAAATGTAGAACCTTTGCTGGTTTCTTGAATTTTAGATAATAGTAAATCTACATTATAATCTTGGTTTAAATCGTCTTCATTCTCAGAAGTGTGAATATGTAAATCTAAGTATATTGGTTCCACGTTTCATGCTCCATTTTTAAATTGTGATATGTCCAGTTTTATATATCATTTTATGATTAGAGCCCATTTCGTTTTTTTCCAAAAAATCTTTAAATTCATCACTCATATTATCAGTTTTACTAAAAACTACAAAGTAACAAAAAATTTCTGGATTTTCAGCTAATAAATTGGTGAATTTATCAAAATCTTTTTTTATTGAGAGTAAAAATCTTTTATCATTTTTATATCTATTGAATTTGAGTTCAAAAATAATTCCACCTTCTAGAAAATAAAAACCTTTTGCAGGCATTTTTATTTTACTACCACTCTCAATAGTTATTTTCGAAGGATTAATCAAACTAATATCTGGCTTCATTGTGAGTTTTCTATAATTATCAAACCAAGACACTTCAGTATGCACATAATGAGTCTTAATATCTTCTTCATTGTTTGTTCTTTCCAATCTACTTAATGACTTAATTTCTAATAATTTATTGTAAAGAATACATTGCAAATCTGTTTCAGTTAATATTACTGCTTTATTTTCATAATAAAACTCACCAATTTCATCAATCTTTTTTTCAACTTCTTTTCTTAATTCGATATTATTGACACTATTCACATTTATCCTTTTTTTAAATTTCAATAACCCTCTCAAACATTTCTTTAATCTCCATTTCATGAGAGATAAGAAAGATTTGTCTGTAAGATTCACTTATCGTATGAAACGCTTCCATAATACGAATGCGTCTCTCCTCATCTTGACTTCCAAAGACTTCATCGAAAGCTAAAAAACCAATATTGCCCCCACCGCTTAGTTCTCCTAGTGTTTTAGAAATAGCAATGCGAAGCACTAAGTTCGCAAGGTCTATCTCTCCCCCACTAAACCGCTCTATAGGGTATTTAACCCCATTATCATAAATAAAGAAGTCAAATTCAGGGCTGACTTCAATGTGTTGGTATTTACCTCTGGTGATGCGTACAAACATCTCACTTGCCACTTCACCGATACGAGGCGCTACCCTTGCGTTGATATGCGTTTTAAACTCTGTCATAATCTCTTTGAGCTTGATGTAATCGCTTTGGTCTTTCTCTTTGACTTTCAATGCTTCACGCGCTTTTGTATCTTGTGCTATTTCTTTTTTAAGTGATTCAATACTATGAATGATATTTGACTGCTCAAGAGCTGTTTTATGCATCAGTTCAATATGAGCATCTTTTTGCTTTTCTATGCGCGAAGCTTCTTCGATGGCTTTTGTGTGAACTTCTTCTTTGTAGGTGTCAGCACTGAGAATTTTGTATAATTCTTTGAGTCCCACTTGTTCTTCTGCAAGTTGCTTTTGAAGTGTAATAAACGAAGTTGTTTTCAAAGGAATGGTCGCAATAAGTGCTTCAAGCTTGAGCAGTTCATCCACTTGAATTTTAAGTGCTTTATGCTCTATTTTTATCTTCTCGTGTACTTTTTCATCGTAAATAATTGTTCCTAATGCATCAAGAGCTTGTTTATTGGCTTTGCCCCTGGTTTCGACTTCACTGAAAAGCTTTTGTGCTTTGGCAAGGTCTTGTGTTTTACTGGTGAGCAAGGCTATTTTGGTATGTGTCGCATTGTAAAGTTGTTCAGATTCTTGAACGTATTTTTGTTGTGCTTGGTGCTCTTGTGTTTTTATTTGCAGAGATTTTGTGGCATCATCGATTTGTTTAGAAATGACATCGTTCATCTCTTTGGTTAAAGAGGCTAAGACATTATCGTACTGGTCAAGAAGTGGTCTTGTGCACACAGGACATGCAGAGTCACGTCCCAATTTGGTAATGTTTTTTACTTTTTCATTGGTTTCAGAAAGCTTTACATTTTGAGTAGCGATGAGTGTTTTCATACTATTCATTGCTGTTTCAATGGTTTGTAAAGAGGCTTTGTGTTGCGTGAGTGTTGTTTGGTGTTCAATGAGTTGTTTTTTTAATACTTCAAGCGGTTCTATTTCTTTTAAAAGTGACGCAACTTCATTTTTACGATTGTTAAATTCAATACGAAGTTGTGCAAGTTCTTTTTCCAAAGCATCCTTTTTTAAAAAGGTTGTCTTTAAAGTATCTTGGACACTTAATACTTTATCAAGTACTGAGAGCTTCGCTTTTAAAGGAAGGTCTTTCTCATAAGCATTTTGTTTTAGCTGTAATTCTTTTAGCTCTTCTTCAAGGCTTTTAAGTTGCTGTTGATGGATAGTGATACTTTGTTCGGCTTTGGTAACGGCTTGAAGTTTTTGAGTTTTGGCTTCTTTGGCTTTTTGTTGAAGATCAACAGCAGCTTTAGCGCTTTCATATGCCTGTTTGATCTTTTGCTGTTCGGCTTCTAAGGTTTTGATCTGTACTTCAAGGGCTTTGAGTGCTTGCTCTTTTGCAGTTTGATCTGTTTGCAAGGCTTTGAGTGCCTCTTCGCTCATCAACTGAGCAGAGTCGTTTTTGATATCACGGTTTAGATCTCGTAAGGTATCTCGGATCAATCCCTCGATCTTATCGATCTTCTCTAAGCCTAAAAGACGGCGCATCATGGTCTTACGATCATCGTTTTTCATAGAACTAAGGGCGGTAAGCTCTTTTTGAGAGGCAAAGACGGTGTGCAAGAATGCCTCTTTTCCCATACCAAGAAGCTTAGTGATGGCAACAGTGACTTCTTTTGCTCCTGTAGTGGTTGTTTCATCACCACATTTCAATGAGGCAGAAGCTGTCATCACCCGACCTCGAAACTCACGAATAACGGTGTACTCTTTTTCGTTGATAAAAAAGGTCAGCTCAACTTTGACATTACCCTCTGTACCAGCAGTTTTTAGAAGCTCTTTGTTTTTATATTCGCCATAAAGCGCAAAGAAAACGGCTTCAAAGATGGTTGATTTACCACTGCCATTACGCCCTAAAATGCCACATAGCCCTTCTTCGAAAGCCATTTCATAGAAAGCATAGCGTTTAAAGTTTTGAAGGGAAAGTGTTTTAAGCGTCATCATTGACCTCGTCGTATTGAGCAAAGAGTTCAGTGACTTTTGAATTGAGTCGTTTAAATTCATCTTCATCGTTACTTTGTTCTTTTAAAAAGGCACTAAAATGCTCTTGTAAAGAAGCTGCACTAACAGATTCTGATGAAATGGAACTTTCACTTTGAGCAAATTTACGTTGAATTTGAACACTCAACGCTGTAGGGAAAATAGCTTCAATATCATGGTTTGCAATATCGATGGATTGGGTAATGGTAAGATTTTCTAATGTAATGTAAAGTAGTGCACCTTGCATATCTTCTTTTTGAGCATATTCTTCAAGCTGTAAAATAATATCTTTAGTTGCATCAATCGTTAGTCTATAATTTGGGCGTAGAGTGATGGTTTGAAGATTTACATATAAATCTTCATCAAGCCCAATGCGTACATAGCCTTTATCGATTCTAACATCAGCACTGCTAGTTCTCTCGGTTGAGCCAGCATAGTAAACATTAGGATGCTTTCCAACTTTACCAAAACCATGCCAATGCCCAAGTGCTACATAATCCATTTGAGCAAAAAGTGACTCTTTATCATGAGGATAGACACGTTCACCGTACTCTTCCATGATGTACTTTTGACCAACAGAGCAGTGAAGCATCATAACGTTACGCTTACCTGTAACGACAGAGTTTTCACAAAGCTCTATGGCTTGTAAATTGTCAGTTTCATCGTTAATGTGTGGGATGCAATGAAATACGATATCGTCAAACTCAATCTTTTCATAGGCTTCTTCGAAAACTGAATAAATATGATCTAATGTTCTAAGCGCTAAGAGAATGGGCGAAGCGGTACGGGTACGAGGTGTTGAGTGGTTTCCAGCTATGATAATTGTGGGGATCTTTGCGATACTAAGGCGTTTTAGCGCTGAAAGGGCGAAACTAATGGCACGATTCGACGGATGTGGACGATGAAAAAGGTCACCTGTATGAATGACGTAATCTGGCTTTTCAAGAAGAATCGCATCAATCACTTGTGTAAAGGTATCGTAAAAATCAGCCTCTCGCTGATTAATACCTGCATCATTGATTGTATCTAAATCGTTAAAGCCTAAATGCGTGTCCGAAAAATGAATCAGTCTCACGATGCTTCTTTGTATGATTATTTCATCAGATTATAGCAAATAAAAATATTCTTTATACATAATTTCAATCCAACTATCACAAATTTAAGGTTAATCTTCCACTCATCATATCCTCGTTACAATAACTGCAAATTCATTTCGTCTATTTTAAAGGTAACGTTGTGTCATTATTCATTATTGCAGATACCCACTTTGGTCATGACAATATTAAACTCTATGAACCTTCACGTGAAAGTATTGATGATGAAATGATGATTGATTTATGGAACAGTGTTGTAAGTGAAGAAGATGACGTCTGGCATTTAGGGGATTTTGCATTTAAATCCAAAGGCTGGGATTATGCCAAAGTGCTTAAAGGAAGGATTACCCTTTTAAAAGGCAATCATGATTTTAAAAAAAGCACAGCATTTTTAAAAGAACATGGTTTTGAAAGAGTGATTGATGCCATTGTGCTTGATATCCCTTTGGAAGAAAAACAGATGATTGAACAACGCTTGCATGATACTTTTTCTCAAGAACTCTTGTCATCGTGTATTTGTTGGATTCAAGACTTTCAAGGCAAACGTATCTTATTCTCTCATTACCCCTGCTTTTATCATGATGTATATGCCAAAGAGATTGAGAATGAACGAAAAGCAGTATTAGAAACTCTGTTTGATTGGTGTCACTGTGATTTAAACTACCATGGGCATATTCACTCTAAAATCAACGAAGATAAGCGTTGTGTGAATGTTGGTGTGGAACACACACGGTTTATGCCTTTAAAGCTCTGCTAGAGTGCTTAAATAAGGAAATCCTTTCTCATGAAAATTGATATTCTCAGTGATACCCATTTTGATAGCTGGTTTGGCTATCCTCATACACAAAGTCCTACCTTCTTTCCTTCGAAAGATGCCGTGGTTGGTTTTTGGCGTACCTTTAAACCTAAAGGGGATTATTTAGTTTTAGCAGGAGATATTGGACACAGTATTGAACAAAATGTTCATATCCTCAAACATCTCAAAGAAGTCTTTTATCAAGAGATTATTCTGGTTTTAGGCAATCATGACTATTATCTTATTGGACATGAATACATCACTACCTATACAAAAGGTGGCATTCAAAAAGCAGAAGCTGCCAAAGAAGCGTATCGTAATAATGGATTTATTGTCCTCGATGGAACCACAGTTACATTAGAGGGAATCACCTTTGGTGGTGCTATGGGGTGGTATAACAGTGCTTATGTTCAAAAAAATCTTCACTCTCTTAAAGCCATGCAAACATTAGCCTATTACTATGGTGATATTGAAGCTTTTTTACAAGATCTTTGGGGTGATGCTATCAATGATAAGAAACACATGAAGATTGATTATTTCGATGCCCTATACCAAGAAGAATATACCAAATTAGAAAGTATTCATCAACACTGTGATGTTATGATTAGTCATTACAATCCAAGCATTGAGATGAAACATCAAACACCAGGTTGGGAGAAAAATCCTACCACATCATTTTTTTGTTTTAATGCAGAAGAATTGATTCAAACAATGCGTGCCAATCTTTGGATTTACGGACATAATCATACCTCTTATGACTACACGCGTCATGATAAACGCTTTATCACCAATGCTTTAGGTTATAAAGGGGAAGCTAAAGAGATGAGGATTGTTACGATTGAGGTATAACACTCGTAGCACAAGAGCATATGAAGCTATGAAAATACATTATCTTCCTGTAAGAAACTGATGGACTTTTCTTAAAGTGTTTTTATCTTTGATTTTTTTTTACATACAAAATGTTTATTAATAGATACTTGCATACTACATTTATATTTTTATAATTTTATCTAATAAAAGCTCACACCAGCTATCAATTGCGATATCGTCAATTTCATCTTTTTTATGATTATGATGGATAAAAGCTAATTTGTATTTGGAGATAGCTTCCTTCTCCAGCATTGCATATGTTACTTTCTCTTCTTCAAAATAATATTGAATAATCGCTTCAATCGTATCAATATCATAGTTTGTTGATGAATCATCCATTGAAACAAAAAACCAAGTAGAAGGAGCCCAAGCAGTGTCTTGTTCAAATTCAACAAGATAGATGCATCGATTATTATAGGCAAATGTTGAGAAGAGATAATTTCTTTCTTTATTTCTATGACAATTGATACAAAATGCTTTAAGTTTTTTGCGTTTTTTATTCATGACTTGAGGAACAACATTCAAGGATATTGAATCTAATTCTTCCACACCTGTGTGTTCCATTAAGGTATCATAAAATTCAATAAAATCGGCCAAAGTAAAAAGCTTTTCTGGTTTGTCTTGAGCTACTTCAACGTAAGCTGCCTGACTCATATTTTTGTTGCCATTTGTATCTGGTGGTTCGAAACTTTGACTTCCTGTTTTATTCTCTTTACCATTAGATGGAGCAGGATTACCAGGCAACGGTGGTACATAAATATTTTCGCCCATTACATGTAAATTGCGAGTATTTGCATCTCGCTCCGCAGACTCAAAAATAATCTCAAATTGGTTTTCAGGAGAAGGAGTACCTGTTCTAATTTTATCGTCTTTAGGAAATTTTTTCCTTTGAAATCTTTTTTTCTTTCCCAGTGGGAAATTAATAGGTGGAGTTTTATTCGGGTCTTCTCCTTCTACTATTTGCTTATATAGTAATTCTTCAAACCCAAGTTCAGATTCATCATTAATAATATTTTGAACATACAAAACAGGCTTATCTAAAAGAGTGTATTCTAAAACTTTATATGTTGCAAGTATCCTAAATTCACCACTAACAGGGAAATGGCACCTTAGTGGATATAATGTCTCGGAATAAGATTTACTTCTTTGATTAAAAAAATACTTGCATTTACTCTCAGCTTCTTTATTAATCAAGAATCGGCATAAAAATGGGAGGTCTTTTTTATTGGCTCTTTTTTTAATAAGAATCTTGACCACATTATTTTCAAAATGCGGTTTATCATAATACAATTCATCAAGCTTTCCATTCATAATGGCTTTTTTCATAGAAGAGGAGAGAAAATAAAATCTGATAGCAATAGCAGAGCATGGGATTACCAACACACAATCTTCTTGCTCATAAACAAGAGAAGGTTGCCTATAAAAAAAATGGTTGTGATGATGATTCAATCCATTGATCAAAATTTTCGATTCATCTCCAAAAATTATTAAATTTCGTTTGATCTCATCATGGGGTGATACTTTAATATTAATCCACTGTTTTTCTAGTGATTTATTAATACCTACCTTTTTCCCTGCTTTATAGTAATAACCCAGTTTATATTTAATTCTTAAAAGTTCTGGTGGTATTAAAACGTTTTCGTTTCTGTTAGTATAAATATCTCTAAACACCGTTATATAGTAATAAGGTTCTTCTTGAAGATGTATGTCTTGGATTTGAATTAGCTCATATGTAGCATTTGCATGTTTTTCAAAAAATTCATGGATATGCGTTGAGTTTTTTAACATGCTGTAAAAAACCCATTAAAGTTTTTTCTTGTAAATTCAAGTTTGTTGTTGTAAGTGACAGCCACCATAATCGTATTATGCACTCCAGCAGAATGATGTGCAAGTCCATCAACCCCTTGCGCACCACCGCTTACGATGCACACGCCTGCAAGGGAAAGTTTACGCGCAATCTCTTGCGTATACATTTTAGTGTAGGTGATCGGATGACGTGTGCCTACAATGGAGATTTTAGGACGTTTGAGCATATCAGGATTGCCGAGGTAATAAAGCGGTTTGGGATAGACTTTCATCATCTCCAATTCAGGAACGTGAAAGTCTATCGTTTGGATCATTATAAGTCTTTAAGGTAGACCAAATCCACACCGTCTAAAAGATCTTTTGAATCTCTTAAAACCTCTAACGTGTTTTTGTGCGGATGCCCAATAGCAATGGCATAACCATGTTTTTTAGCTTTGACAACGGCTTCTCTCAGTTGTGTACGGATCAAGTTTTTATCGAGTGAGTTATCGAGAAAAACGTCTCTCGAATAGAGAAACATATCGTATTTTTTCGTAATTTCAGGTGCTTTTGAGTTACCAACCGTACGACTATCAACAAAAACAAGACCATTTTCTTTCATGATTTTGACAAGACGATCCATCGCATTATAATCTGCCGTATAAGAACCACCCGTATGATTATTGTAATAAACAAGCTCTGGGAACCACTCTTTAATACGCTTAATTCTCTTCTCAATCACTTCACTTGAATCAACCGCATTGAGAGTATCGGGTTCAGGAGACGAATAATTCTTTGACTCCATTGGAAGATGGATCATTGCAAACTCAAACTCATGCGACAAGCGCACTGTTTCAGGATGCCCTTTGGTTGGAGGGAAAAAAGAAGGTGTTACTTTATAAGGTATCTCTTTAATCGAACGTGTTTGCCAAGGAAAAGAGACGTCGTCAATGATAATGGCAAGCTTTGGCGTTGTACCTTCAGGGTATTTTTTGCGAACAACTTCATTAGGACGTGCAGGCTTACCACTTTCTCTAATACTGCGCTGATAATCATGGACTTCAGAAAGCTCATGCGTTTTACTCTCCTCTTCAAGAGTCTGTTGCTGTGCCACTGTAACCGTAGGTGCAGGCTGTGTTTCATTGTTTTCAAGAGGTTTTTCACTGCTTTGATTGCTTTCATTCACATCGGTAATGTTAGCTTCAACAGGAGGAGGTGGTGGTGGCAATGTCGTTTGACGTGCCTTTTCATCCTCTAACATCTGCTTCATTTTACGCATCAACTCATCACTGGATGTCATCTGATCTTTTTGGAGCGTTTTGTAATTTTGATACGAGGTCGTCATATACAAATAGGTTCCAAAAGCGATCATTGAAAGGGTTAGAATAAGCATTAAGATCAGGCTGTATTTTTTAAGCTGCGCTGATCTTATCTCATTGAACGAAGGGTTTTCTTTTTTAGGTCGTTTTTCTTTAATCTTTTTTACCATGAATGCAATTTACTTTCCAAGAATGACTTCGACTTCTAATAACTCGAGATTTTGATTATTGTGAGAGGTGATTTTCACATCTTCCACTTTCGTATATTTCTTAATGACAGCGATCAGATCATTGCGGAGATCGTCTAAATAAGGTAACTTACAACTTGCTCTCTCATGGGAAAGCATAATTTTAAGGCGATTTTTTGCCACGTCTGCCGTATTTTTTTTCGTTCCAAAAAGATCACTGAAGAAACTCATTTGAAAATTCCTTTAAGTGCTGAGAAAAGCCCTTTTTTAACACGAATGTCTAAAAATTCGACCTCTTCACCTAAAATACGTCGTGCAATATTGCGATACGCCTCAGCTGAAAGCGACTTGTCTTTGTTAACAATCGGTGAGCCTGTATTGGTAGATGTAATAATATCTTCATCGTCTGGCACAATACCAATAAGAGGAAGTGCTAAAATGCTTAAAACATCATCAACGCTGAGCATATTGCCAGCTTCGACCATTTCTGGTTTAATACGATTAATAATAATGTGTTTTTCAACTTCCAAACCATTTTTAGCTCGCTCACTTTTCGCATCAATGATACCAATAACACGATCGGCATCACGAACAGAGCTCACATCAGGAGTAGAAACGATAAGTGCGCGATCCGCTAGGAAAATAGAGTGCTCAAATCCGCTTTCAATACCCGCAGGAGAATCGATCATAACGATGTCAAAACTCTCTTTGAGATTTTCAATCAACGCTTTAACTTTATCTTTATTCAAAATATCTTTATCTTTGGTCTGACTCGCAGGTAAAAAATAGAGCGTTTTAGACTTTTTATCGTTGATAAGGGCTTGTGCAAGGTTACAACGACCTTCCATTACATCAACCACATCGTACACAATGCGATTTTCAAGTCCCAAAATCATGTCGAGATTTCTTAGCCCTATGTCGAAGTCAATCGCAACAACTTTTTTGCCTAAATTTGCAAGTCCAACGGCGAGGTTTGCTGTGGTTGTTGATTTTCCAACACCACCCTTGCCAGACGTTACGGTAATAACAATGCCCATGTAACCTCTTTACGTATTTATATCAATATGCAAGGAAGTTTTGCTTCCTTGCATATATGTACCAGCTTTCACTGGCAAAATGATGAATTAGTTTTTATCTTTATTGATGATTTTTTTAGAAGTGATCCAAGGCATCATAGCGCGAAGTTTCTCACCTGTTTGGTTAAGAAGACTTCTCTCAGTTTTTGCACGTTCTGCGTTCATACGAGTGTATCCCGCTTTTCTCTCAAGAATAAAATCTTTTGCAAAACGGCCATCTTGAATTTCAGCCAAAATCTCTTTCATTGCTGCTTTTGACTCAGCATTGATAACTCTTTTTCCACTAACATAGTCACCATACTCAGCTGTATTGGAAATAGAGTAACGCATATCAGCAATGCCACCTTGGTACATCAAATCAACGATTAGTTTAAGCTCATGTAAACACTCAAAGTATGCCATTTCAGGCTCATAACCTGCTTCTACCAATGTTTGAAAACCTGCTTCTACAAGCGCTGTTGCACCACCACAAAGAACGGCTTGCTCACCAAAAAGATCTGTCTCAGTCTCGTCTTTAAATGTTGTCTCGATAATGCCCGTTCTACCACCACCAATAGCAGATGCATAACTAAGCGCTAGTGCTTTTGCTTTGCCTGTTGCATCTTGGTCTACAGCGATAAGATCTGGAATTCCTCCACCGTTTACAAACTCACTTCTTACCGTATGACCTGGTGCTTTTGGAGCAACCATGATACAGTCAATACCTTTTGGAGTCGTGATTTGACCATAATGGATGTTAAAACCATGTCCAAAAGCGATCGCTTTACCAGCACTTAGGTTTGGTTTAATCTCTTCTGCAAATACATCGCCTTGCATTTCATCTGGCAACAAGATCATGATAACATCTGCATATTTGGTGGCTTCTGCTACTGTCATAACACGGAAACCTTTTGCTTCCGCTTTTGCCCATGAACTACCATCTTTTCTAAGACCTACAACGACTTCTACACCGCTATCACGAAGATTTTCTGCATGTGCGTGTCCTTGAGAACCAAAACCAATCATCGCTACTTTTTTAGAGCGAATAATGCTTAAATCACAATCTTTGTCATAAAAGACGGTTATTGCCATTTGTCAATCCTTACATGTAATATTAAATGTCGGTATTTTACAGAATTGTTACTTAAAAACTTTACATATCCGCGGGCAAAGGAAACTATAAACCAACAAGAGATAGAATTTGGATATAAACAAATCACTAGGAATCACTTATGGACGAAAATATTTTAAAAAAAATTAAAGCGCTTCCGCCTCTTGATGATACTGTTTTAAAAATACAACGTATTTGTGTTGATAAAAACAGTTCTTTAGCTGATCTTGTTAAGGTGGTTGAGAGTGACCCAATGCTTACTGCCAACATTTTAAAATCTTCTAATTCGCCCCTGTACGGCTTTAGCAGAGAGATTAAAAATATCGCTCATGCTGTATCACTTTTTGGTATGGCTACCGTACGTGGTTTTGCACTTTCTAGCGCCATTAAACAAAATATCAAAATCGATCTTGCACCTTACCATCTCACAAATGCAATCTTTTTGGAAATTAGTACGCTTCAAAGCGCATTCATGTTCAAGTGGTACTCTAAAGTCAACAAAGCGATGCTAGACGTTCTTCAACCTGCTTCATTTATGATGGAAGTCGGTAAGATTATCATCGCACATGAACTTATCGAACAGCAAAAAGATGGCGCATTTAAAACTGCTCTTTCCTCTGTTAAAACACCGCATGAACTTTCAACTTTAGAAAAAGAGTATGTAGGCTTTACAAATGAAGATATTACGGCAATGATCTTCGAACAATGGAATTTAGAAGCAGAACTTGTTGAATCTATTAAATTCTCTAACGAACCATTTGAAGCACAAGAACATATCAGGCCTTTTTCAGTAGCCCTTCATGTGGTCAAAAACAGCATCAATATCTTTGGTCAACTGGATGATGCCTCAATCAATCGCACACTTAAACTTTTGGATGAATACGGCTTAAGCCATGAGCCATTTTTACAAACCGTAGAGCAATTTAAACAGTGAAAAATTTTCTTCTTAGCCTTAAAGAAGGGGTGGCACAAGCTGATGTGCCTGCCCCTTTTCTCCCCCATTTTAACGCTCTTGTTCAACTTGGAATTCTTCTTTCAAAAAAAGATCTTTATACGCTTGATTCTGCGTATACCGTAGGTAAAATGGATGTTGCCTTTAGTGGAACAGGTTATTTAAGCTCTTTAGAGCCATCACGTTCCAAAGATCTTATTGTCGAAGCTTCAGGCTTACATGGTGCTATGCGTGGTGATTTGGTCGTAGCCAAACGTGTAATCAATAAGCGAGGTGGACGCGCTAAAGCGATGGTTGTGTATATTGCACAGCGCGCTTTTGCTAAAAGCATTGTCTACACTAAAATGAGCAAAGGAAAAGTGGTTGGGTGTAATGTCAAAAACGAATCGTTGTTTGAAATTACCGCCAGTCAAAAATCGCTCAAACAACTCCCCTTGGGAAGTGTTTTAAAAATTGATAACATCACAAATGTCATTGAAGAAGTTTTAGGCAACCTAAATGACTCTATGGTCGATGAAAAAATCTCGTTAGCTCTATTTGATAAAAAAGAATTTTTCACCAAAGAAGCGGAAACGGAAGCTAAAAGTCACGGTGATTTTGTCGATAAATCGTACTATCCCAACCGTGTTGATCTCACCAATTTACCTTTTTGTACGATCGATCCTGTGGATGCGAAAGACTTTGACGATGCGATCTATTTTGATGTAGCCAAACACACCCTTTACGTTGCTATTGCGGATGTAACGGAGTATGTGTTTCCAATGGGACCTATCGATAAAGAAGCGGTTGAACGTGGATTTTCGATCTATTTTCCACATAAATCCATCCCGATGCTTCCACGCTCTTTAAGTGAAAATATCTGTTCTCTAAAGCCTAATGTTGACCGTCTTGCCTATACCTTTAAAATCACACTTGATCCGCTTACATGTAAACCTATCAATGAGGAGCTTTTTGAGAGTGTTATTCATTCGTCTAAGCGCTATACTTACGAAAAAATTGATCTTTTTTTACAAGGTAAAACAGACGATGCTGATGCAGCAGATAAAACGATCTTAGAGTACCTTTTACCTCTGCATTCTCTTACGCAAAAGCTTCGTGACATAAGACTTGAAAATGCCTTCTCATTTCGCTCTTCTGAAGTGAGAATGAGAGTTGATGAAAACCAAAACTTAGTCTCAACCACCGTAGAAGAAGAGACGCCTTCGCATGGCTTGATTGAAGATTGTATGCTTTTAGCGAATAAAGCCGCAGCAAAGAAGCTAGGCTTTGGTATCTTTAGAACCCATGAAAGTCCTTCGTATGAGCGCATGGAAATGCTTTTAAACGATCTTGCACTCATTGGCATCAATGCAAAATTGAGTGCGGATATTCCCAAAATGATTCAAGGGATTCAAATGAAAGCAGATGAGTTAGACCTTCGTGAGGAAGTCGATAAGCTCATCATTAAAAGCCAAAAAAAGGCGATTTATGAGCCTGAAAACAAGGGGCATTTTGGACTTGGTTTTGACATCTACACCCATTTCACCTCCCCCATTCGTCGTTACAGTGACCTTACTTTGCACCGTCTTTTAAAAGCGAAGATGGCAAATGATGAGAAAAAGCTGACATTCTTACTGAAAGACATTGCGCCACTGTGTGAAAAAATAAGTAACCTAGAGCGAGAAAGTGATAAAGTTGCTTGGGATTATATGGACCGTAAATTTGCGCGTTATATGGCGTTACATGTAGGCGATAATTTCAAAGCAATTGTTGTTGAAACCGAGCAAAATCCTATTGCAAAACTGGACGATGAACTTAAAGGTGCCCGCATCTTTTTGCTCGACAATGATGTACATCTCTTACAACGTATTGAAGTTAAAATTGTTGAGAGCAATATTGCCACCGCTAGAATTTACGCACGAGTGACCAGGAGTTTTGATGTATAAAAGAGAATTTGAAGGACTTTTAAAAGCAAATAAAGCCCCAAAATCAACTCTTCTTTACGGTGCCTGTGCTTATCAAAACAACGTGCTTGCCCAACAACTTTTGACTCTTTTAAAAGCTGGAAGTGAAGAGAAAGTAATGATGTATTTTGATGAATACAACTTTACGTCTGCTAAAAATTTTCTCTCACAATCTTCGCTCTTTGGTGATCGCAATATCTTGATCGTTAAGACTGACAAAACCATTCCTACCAAAGAAATTGAAACACTCGTTGCGCTTTGTGCAAAGAATGATTCTAGCTATTTTATCTACCAGTATTTTGGAGAAGATAAAAAAGCAACCCCTCTTACCAAACTCTTCGATAAGCAAAATGATGGTGTTTTTGTGCGCCTCTTTAAAGCAGAATTCAATGAAGCAATGCAGTTACTGCAAAACCATGCAAGCTCTATTGGCCTTTCAATAGATCGTTATGCGCTGCAACATCTTTATATGATTCACACCGAAGATCTCTCATTGTGTGTTAATGAGTTTGAAAAGCTTTTGGTCTTAGATAGGGAAATCCAAGTTAACGATATTAACACACTTGTGTACGGACTTGGCAGTGTTTCAATGGATCATTTTATTACCAAACTTCTTGAGAAAAAAGATATTAAAGAGGAATTTGAACGACTCATCGAAGGTGATGGTGTTGAGGAAATTCGCATTATTAATGCCATCCAATCACATGTAACACAGCTCTTTTTATTTCATGCTTACATTAAACTTCATGGCTCATTTGATGCCAAAGCAATTCTTGGGTACCCTCTTCCTCCTCAACTTGCCGCTCAGCGTTCACAGCACTCTATCAAAATTGATTTAGCTACGTATCACAAGCTTTCGAACCAACTCATTGACGCTGAATACCGTTTGAAAAAAGTAGGAAATGTCGAAAAAACCAGTTACCTGCTCTCCAGCTTAATCAAACTTCAAAGTTCTTTATAACCTTCCCCACTTAGCTAAATAAGAAATGCATAAGGTGGTTTACAGTATAATCCACGCCTATTCTAAAAAATCCTTACTCAAATACTGATCTATTTGGGTGAAATCCAGAAGGAGAAACGATGCGACATTATGAGTTGCTTGTTGTAGTAAAACCTACATTAACTGTAGAAGAACTACAAGCAAAACTAACTTATCTAAAAGAAATTTTAGAGAAAAACGGTGCAGTGATCACTGCAACACTTGAGATGGGTACACGCAAACTTGCGTATCAAATCGATAAATTTGAGCGCGGAACATACGTAGTATTCTACTTTACTGCTCCTACAGCTGCTATTGCTGAAGTTGAGAGACTTATCAGAATTACTGAAGAGTTTATTCGCTTTATGACTGTTAAATTTGAAAATCAAAAAGAACTTAGATTCTGGAACAAACAAGTTGAGAAAATCACTAAAAAAAGTGAAGCACCAGCTCCTGTTGTTGTTGAAACTAAAGAGATTGTAGAAGAACCAACTGTTACAACTGAAGCTTAATTAAGGAGCCATGATGTTCAATAGAGTAATTATGCTTGGTAACCTCACACGTGATTGCGAACTTCGTTATCTACCAAATGGTGGAGCAGTTTGTACCACTGGACTTGCGACCAATCGTCGCTTTAAAAAGCAAGATGGTAGCCAAGGTGAAGAAGTGTGCTTTATCGACATCACCTTTTTTGGACGTACTGCAGAGATCGCAAATCAATACTTAAGCCGTGGCAAAAAAGTATTGGTAGAGGGTCGTTTGAAACTCGATCAATGGACCGATCAACAAGGTGTAAAGCGCTCTAAGCACTCTATCACTGTTGAGACACTCCAGATGATTGATTCACGTGGTGCTGGACAAGAAGGCGGTGCAGAAATGGGTGGAAGTTATGGTGAGCCTTCAGCTACGCCAAACGTAGGTTATAACGCTAACCAACAAAAACCCGCAGCCTATCCAAGACAATCTACTCCTGAATATAGTGGTCATGAAATTCCGAGCATCGATATTAACGATGACGAAATACCGTTTTAGTAAATAAAAGGATAAAAAATGGCAGAGAAAAGAAAATTTGCACGTAAATACTGCAAATACTGTGAAGCAAAAGTAGAATACGTTGACTATAAAGATGCAAAAATTTTGAGACATTCTCTTTCTGAGAGATACAAAATTATGCCTCGTCGTTTAACTGGTAACTGCAAAAGACATCAAGAGATGGTAGAACTAGCGATCAAACGCGCTCGTGCTACTGCAGTTATCCCATACATCATCGACACTCAAAAAGTTGTTGCTGTTCCTTTCGAACAACTTCAACAATAATTCTTACATGTAAAGCTAGATGGTCTCCCATCTAGCTTCTTCACTCTACTTCACCAACGCATACTCTAATACTTCTTCTACACGAGACACTGGGATGATTTTCATTTTCTCTTTGACTTCATCAGGAATTTCATCCAAATCTTTTTCATAGTTTTTCTTAGGGATTAACGCTGTTTTTATTTTCGCTTTGTACGCAGCTATGAGTTTTTCTTTAAGCCCACCAATAGGGAGTACTTTACCCGTTAAGGTCAACTCACCCGTCATAGCAAGATCGCTTTTAACTTTTTTGTCGCAAAGTATTGAAGCAATTGCTGTTGCCATCGTTATACCTGCACTTGGGCCATCTTTTGGAGTAGCGCCTTCTGGTACGTGTATATGCAGGTCATAGCGTCTGTAAACGTCGCTTGGCTCAATCTTCTTAGCGGTATCTTCTTTATCCGTACCTGTTGTTGGAATGATGGAGAGCGGTACATCTATCTTGCCATTATCGATCAAGACTTTAACAACACTGAGTGCAATTTTGGCAGATTCTTTCATGACATCCCCCAGTGAGCCTGTGATTTGAATGCCACCTTTGCCTTGTATACGAATCGCTTCGACTTTCAGCACATCGCCACCGACACTTGTCCAAGCAAGTCCATTCACAATGCCCACACTGTTTTCTTTATCGACTTCGTCAATTTCAAAAACAGTTTTTGGCAAGTAATCTTTTAAATTGCTATTGGTGACGCTCACTTTATCAATCGTTGAATCAATCAAAAGCTGTTTTGCCACTTTGCGTAAAATATCCGCAATTCTACGACGTAAATTTCTTACCCCTGATTCGCGTGTATAGTTCGCAATAATAAGCTGCAAGGTAGGTTTAGAAATGTTTATCTCACTGTTTTTTAGCCCATGCTTTTTCAGCTCTTGAGGAATGAGATATTTTTTAGCGATCTCATACTTCTCTTGAGGCGTATAAGAGTTCACAAAAATAAACTCCATACGATCGCGAAGCGGTGCAGGGATAGAGCCTACTTCATTGGCAGTAGCAATGAAAATCACTTTGCTAAGATCAATGTTAAAGTTCAAATAATAATCTCTAAATTTGTTATTTTGCTCAGGGTCAAGCACTTCTAAAAGAACCGCTGTTGGATCACCTCTGAAGCTTCGTGCAACTTTATCGATCTCATCAAGCACCACGACAGGGTTCATTTCCCCTGCTTCAATGATGCCTTGAACAATGCGTCCGGGCATAGCACCAATGTAGGTGCGTCTATGACCTCTTAGTTCATTAACATCTTCAAGTCCACCGAGTGCGATACGAACAAGCTTACGTTTGAGTGCTTTGGCAATAGAGTTTGCCAACGAGGTTTTACCAACCCCTGGAGGGCCTGCAAAACATAAAATTGCGCCATTGGCCGATTTATCAGCAATGCCACGCTTCGCAAGAAGTTCACGTACTGCAAAAAATTCTTCAATCCGCTCTTTTGGTTTTTCGAGTGAATAATGGTCTTTGTCAAGTTGCGATTTGACTTCTAAAACGTCGAGTGTCTTTTTTGAAAGTTTTCCATAAGGAATTTCAATCACCCAGTCAAGATAACTCTGAATCAAATTGGCATCGGCAGAATCTGGGTGCATGCGTGAGAGTTTATCAATCTGTTTTTTGATCTCTTTATACGCATCCTCTTCCATATACTCTTTTTTAGTTTCAAGCTTTTTGCGGTACTCTTCGATCTCTTCTTCGCGTTGATTGTCCGTTCCTAGCTCTTTTTGAATCTGTTTAAGCTGCTCTTTGAGAAAATACTCTTTGTTCACTTTTTCAATCTGTGAATGTACTTTGGTTTTAATCTCTTTTTTAAGACGGCTAGACTCAATCTCTTCAATGACATAATCTATAAGCTGTAAAAGTCGTGTCTCATCGTCTGCTTCCACAAAAAGCTTATACGCTTGCTCTTTTTTGAGCTTCATACTACTTGCAACAAGGTCTGTGATGCGGTGAATGTCGCTGTTATCTTCAATCGTTTTAATCAAATCGGGAGGAAATTGTCCACCAAGAGTTGAGAGTTGCGAAATCTTTTCGCGTAAAACAGACAAGGTTGCTTCGACTTTCATGGCTTCAGAATGATGCGTAGGAATAAGATCTATCGTTGCACGAAGCGGCGTCGTTGAGAGTTCTTTTAAAATTCTTCCTTTTTGCATTCCTTGAAAAAGAATCTTTACGCGTCCATCAGGAAGATCCACTTTTCGCATAATAGAGCCGATAACACCTGCTGGATAAATGGCATTAAAATCACGCCCATGCTCACTGCCCACTTTTGCAGTACAAACCATCACTAAAGAGTTATGATCTAAGGCATCGTTAGCCGCTTTGATGTTTTCTTCATCACTGAGGAAAAGGGGTGAGATCATAAAAGGGTATAAAAATAGATTGTCTTCTACGACAATGGGTATGTCCGCAGGAAACGCGGTATAGTCGCTGAGTTTCATCGCTCAATCTCCATATTGTTATGTTTTTGTAATTTTACATGTAAGGGCATAAGAGCCAAGCTCTTATGCGATAATTAGATTGTATAGTAAAGAAGTAAATAAAAAGTTTTTGTAACTACTGTTTTTCAAACCATGAACGATACCAAGGAATCTTTGGCTCAACGATTTTTGCTTCACCTAAAGAAGACTTTTTGAGTTTTTCGTCATAAGATTTCGCAGCTTCAGGCTTATCAACGCGCGTATAGAGATCTTTGATGTTGCCATCTAAGAAATACTCACCCATCTCTAAACGTACGAGAATCGTTTCTGCTAAAGGGCGAAATTTAGAGTCAGGATAACGCACAATAAAATCTTTCGTTTGAACAATCGTATCTAAAAGAAGTTGCTGGTTTCTGTTTGGATTTGGAAACGCTTCGTAATTTGCTTTGATTTTCATATAGCGAACATGGTCAGCATTCGCTTTATTACCATAGCGCTTAAGATACTCATCTAGGTAAAAGTTTGCTAAGACGTACTCTTCTTCTTGTATATGTGCGTTTGACAACATCATCATAGCCTCAGGCAAAAGAGGAGATTCGATATGCTCACTTGCTAATGAGGTGTAAAGCGAGTCTGCTTTTTCTAAATCTTGGTTTTTAATCTCTTTGGCGATCTCTTCATACCAATAAATGGCTGGCATATTGAAAACATCTTTATCTTTCGAGGCACAACCGCTCATAAAAGCCACCAATGACGCCACAATAAGAACATTTGCTATCTTCATTCACTCTATCCTTTGTGTTAAAAAAACCTATTGTATCTTCTTTTTTGTTATCTTAAAATTAAAATAATTTTTTTCGCCGTTTAACCGATTTGTTTCAATGAACTTGTCGCATTTAACGTACAAAAATGATACAATAGATAAAATATTTATTTTGAAAAAGGAACGTTTATGATCTTCTCTGTTAAAGCGCCGATCCCTGGATTTGAATCAATTAAAGAAGCAGAACTTGAGAAAGTTGATGATTTCTTCGTAAAATTTATATCAAAATCCGATACAACAACCTTTGTTCTTATTAACCCTTTTATGATTCGCCCTTATGAATTTGAAATTCCTGAGTACTTCAGAAGCCTACTTGACATCACTGAACAGACCAAGAACATTCTTATTTTAAATATTATGATTATTGCGACACCTATTGAAACCTCAACGATTAATTTCATTGCACCACTTGTATTTAATGTCGATAACGGAAGCGTCGCTCAAGTCGTATTAGACGCAAACCAATACCCTGATTTTGGCTTGATGGAGTGCGTTTCTAAGTTTTTAAATAAAGCATAAATCTACGTTATTTATTAAAGGTTTACGGTGAGAAGAAAACATCATTGGTTAGTGTGTCTTCTTTTCATCACTCACTTCTTATACGCATCAGGCGATGGCCTTACTGGAAACTACTACAATAGATCTTTTTTGACTTCTCCTGACTACCCTATCACGAGACAAGCTGATTTGACACGTATTGATACTACTATTGATTTCAATTGGAGTTTCTGGTTCGGGTCACCTGATTCTTCAATACAGTATGATTATTTTCAAGCTAAATGGGTAGGATACGTTTATATACCAACGACTGGAACATGGACATTTTACACAGAATCAGATGATGGTGTTAAACTAACAGTCAACAATCAACTTATTATTAATAACTGGACATCCCATTGGCAAACAACGAACAGCTACTCACTCTATTTAACATCGGGTTATTATCCTATTGTCATGGATTACTTTGAAGTATTGGGGAGTGCTGTTGCAAGACTTTTATGGTCAGGACCTGGTATTACAGATGTTCAAGTGATACCTCAAACATATCTTTACACACAAATTCCAACCTCAGATACTGGCGATCTTAATACCTGTGGAACATTTCTTGGAGCAATTACGTCGCGCGGTGCATGCAACACGAGTCAAGCTGGTTCAGTCACTATTCAATCTGGTGCTCAAATTATTAACAACCCAGATACAACATTGGCAACGTGCATCGTTACAGATAATAGCGGTAAGACATTTTCATGCATAACGGCGGATTGTAGTGCGGCTACAATTTCAGGCTCTACTTTAAGTATAAACTATAATAATCCACCAACATCTGTTTCAGTTAATTCATCTCCTGCACCAAATTACTCTATAGATTTACAGATCACCACAAATACCACTTCAGCTGCCAACAATATTGATAAAATCGACTATTCATGGTCTGAGCACTCTTTAACATTACAAAGTAGTGGTAATGCTACTTTAAATATTAATGATGTTGATGCGATGACAACAAATGACCAACTTATTATTAATTCATATCCAATTGTCAATATAGGAACATTACAATCAAGCAATAATCCTGGCAATAAAGTTTACATTAGCAACTCGGCTTCAGTGAATATCAAAAACTTAACGATAGGAAGTATAGGTGGAGTGATTGATATTAACGCCACATCAAGTATCCAAGCTGAAACTTTTAATCCTGCTTTCAGTACAAAGACTGTTTTACGTGCGCCAAAAATTTCTATGAATTCTCTTACCGTAACAGATGTAGGAGGGACCTCTTCGAGCACTACACTCTATGCCGATGAAATTGATATTGGGTTACTCGATATGAAAGGCAAGGCTATAGTCACAATCTATCCTTATACTGCAGGGAAAACGATACTTTTGAGAGCCAATACAATTAAATCCTCTTCAAGCAGTTCACTTTTTCTTTCAACAGGCAATTACTATACACAAGTGCTAGATATACCAGGAACCTCAGATTCCATTTCCGTCGCAGCATTGGATGCGAACCAGCTCATTAATTTTTTTATCGATGGTAATTTTTCTCCAGGAAACAACCCCGGCATTAACAGTGCCGGCAATAAAGGTAATTTTGGAACACTCCCCGCAACTTCATTTCGTCTCTTTATCAATGGCAACTTAAATATAGGAGGTGGCGGTACGACAATTAATGCTGTCATTTATGTCGAAAAAGATGCAAATTTAGGGAGCCCAACATATATAAAAGGTGCTCTTTCTGCAAAAAATATCGATATAGGAGTAGATTCAAAAATTTACTATGACACTGCAATTAGTAGTCAAAGCTATGCAAAATGTACTAACACAACGACTGGAGGTCTTTTTGATGGTTGGGAAACATCTATCTTGGGTTCTCCTCCGTCAAGCTCAAGCCGTAAAATTTATACAAAAATTACCAATCAACCCTTTACGCTTAAAACGGCATCTATTGACAATTCTCAATATAAAAATTACACCTCAGGATTGGTAGGATGGAGACTTGTAGAAAGTACGCAATGTCCTAGTGGTACAACATCATCCATTACCGCATGGAAAGACCTTAATCTTTCTGTCAACAATCCTACGACAATCACAACAACCATTCCAAGTGCCTATAAAGATGTCCGTGTCCAATTTGCTAAAAAAGTCAATAATAACTACACCGATTTGAACTGTTCTACCGATAATTTTGCTATTCGACCTGACCATTTTGATCTAAGTTATACGGGAGGGTCTGTAAATCTGCTGAAAGCTGGAGAAGATTATAATGTTACCGTTGTTGCCAAAGATTATTTGGGTAATGCGTCACAGAACTATTCACAAACAAAAGATAATATAAACCTCAAAACACCCCCAACAAAATTGTTACCAACTGGTGTTGAAGACACAAACAACCTACTTCAAGGAATCTTTTCTTTTAGCAATACTTCCTTCAGCTTTACAAATGGTATGACAAATGCCATGGGTATCTTGTTCTCAGATGTTGGGAAGATGACACTGGATATCAACGATACCAACTGGGCGATTGTTGATGCTGGCGATACACCAGAAAATAATCGTACCATAAAAGGAAATATGAATCTGACTTTTATTCCTTTTCAATTTAGTGCTTCAAATATTAGAATCGTAGATTTTTTAGATGGAAATTTCACCTATCTTTCGAATGATCTTAATATGTCTGCTCAATTAGATTTCAATATTACAGCACAAAATAAACTTGGGGCAACAACGAGAAATTTTAGTTCAACACTGTATGAAAACAACATATCCATAACGCCATCCATCAGAGATACGCTTTATGGTAAAGCCAATGACACCAATATCACTTCGGCCATCCTTGGTTTTACTGCAGGAACCAAACATATAGCATGGAACGATAGTAACTTATCAAGAATAATAAGATTTAATTTCACACGCAATCTTACGCAACCCATCAACCCTTTTGATGTTAATGCAACAGAATCGAATATTTCTGTCACATCAACATACACAGATGCAAGCAATAGTGCTGTTATTAGCAATCCTACTGTCAATCAAAGCGGCATTACAAATGGTACAATGGGGAATGCATTATTTTATTATGGACGTGTTTACTCAACCGATTATCGAGAAGCTAGCCCTATAAATACAACGATCCGTTATGAGGTTTACTGTAAAGATTGTAATGTAACGGGATTGAATGCAATTGGCAGGCAAAGCCCTACTTCTCTAAGCTGGTACCAAAACCCTTTACATGTAATCACTGATGGTAATGTTTCTCAATTTACAACAATAGGCTATACCACCATTGCAAATCCAAATCTTAGTACTATTAACGCTCAAGGATTTGATATCAGCCATACACTTACAAATGCAAATGCGCCGTATATTGACCGTATTAAAATGACACCTTCATCATGGCTACTCTTTAATCCGTTCAATACAGGGGCAACAACTAACGATTTTAATGTTGAGTTTATAAGCACTGGAAACTGGGCAGGGCAAGGGCAACTTGGAGAGATAGTTGATGGTAATGCGTCAGTTCGTAGTAATCGTAGGTTGGAGTGGTAATGCGTTCGGCCATGTCGATGATAGAACTTGTCTTTGCCATAGTTATTATGGGCATTGCGGTGATGAGCTTACCACTTATCTTAACACAAGTGCAAAACAACAACGCTTTTGCGATGCAACAAGAATCTATCCTTGCAGCCAAAGCCAAAATAGGCGATATTCTCACTTATGAATGGGATGAAAATAGTTATGATGCTACAGCTTCACACTCTTTTGTGCTTGATACAGCAAACGGAGACGGTGAACTAAATGCAACAGCAGGTACACCGCGTAGAGTTGGTCATATAGATACTGACAATCGAAGAAAATTTTTTCCAGTAGCAACGCAAGCTTCTGCCATAGGAGCAGATGGCGGTGATTTAGATGATGTTGATGATTTTGATGGAACATCAAATCTATTAACGGTGACAGCAGGAGAAGATGCTGGAACATTGGATTATATTTTTGATTTAAATCTTACAACAACGGTTAATTATGTGGCAGATAATGCAAATTATGCTGCTTCACCACTTAATGGTTTTGCACTTAACTTTGCTAACGCACCTGCGACACCAACCAATATTAAAGTTATTTCTGTCACGGTTTCAGGAGGCGATCAAAACATTACATTGCGTGCCTTTACATGTAACATTGGCGAATCAACACTCCTTCCATCAAGGCCTTACCAATGAAAAAACGCACTGCTTTTACTATGATCGAATTGGTGATGGTCATTGTGGTATTGGGCATCGTTGCTAGTATTGGCGCTGAGATTATTACGAAGCTTTATGAAAACTACTTACGAACACGCGCTATCAACTATCTTCAAAGTCAAACGGAAATCACTTTAGAGCAAATAGCAAAACGTTTACAATACCGCATAAAAGATAGCGTAAGATCTATCGATGCGAATGGAGTGAGAGTAACTGTTGCATTACCGAGTGCAGATGCAGATTATGAAATTATCGAATGGATAGGTATTAGTAATGAAAGCTTTTTGGGTGAACACAATGGTACATCTGTCGTACCAGGATGGAGTGGGTTGATTGATATGGAGCATGCTAATACTACCTTTGCAACACAAACGCTTGAAACACCTGGAAGTAGACTCGATTTTGCTAATGATACAATCAAGGCGCTCACCAACAATACTGTTGCGATGGATGGAACAGCAGGAAAATTCCCTGCCATTATTTTTAAAGGCACAAAACCTGGTACTTTTGCAAATTATTATCCCCCTACTCAAACCTATGAAAACATGGTTATATGTAATGCATTCAATTGTGCTGCCAATTTTACAACCTTTAGTCTTCCTACCGGATTGGCTAATTTGAATGGAAACGCAAATGGAGATTTATATGAGCAATATTATCTTGTGCATACTGCCTATGCTCTTGTGCCTACTGGTAGTGCGAATGATTTTAATCTAACCCTTAGGTATAACTACCAACCATGGACAGGGGAAACCTATGCTAATGGAACAGCTACTGTCCTTGCTGAGCATGTCAGCACCTTCCGTATTCGTCAAGATGGTGATGTTGTACGTATCAAGCTTTGCATTCATGACAATAATCAAAGTGGCAACTTCGACTTTAGTGCTTGCAAAGAGAAGGTAATTTACTAATGCGTAAAGGATTTTCACTGATCACTGCGATTATTTTTATGGTACTCATTGCTTCCATAGCAGCACTTTCGCTCTCTTTTTCAGGATTATCAACCAAGCAAACCACGGATCTTTATCTCAGGGAGCAAGCCGAACTTTTAGTACAAAGTGGGACTGAATTTGCCCTTCTTGCAATTAGTGGTCACGATATTAACGCTACAAATAATTGTCTTAATGCCATTAACATACAGTATCCTCAAATTGGAACAGGTGCACTCTTTGACATCAATGTCACTCTTAATTATATGGGGAGAGGTCTTCCTGCTGGATGTAATACGTTAAGTAATACTGTAGCTACTGCTGACTCAAACATTACTGTCATCATTGACACAATTGTGCAAACCACTACGGCGAATAATATCTCCACAGAGCCTATCAGACTTCATCGACGCACCATCCAAAAGCCTTAAAATAAGCCTTTGAACCCTCCTTTTGCTTTAAGGTTCGTTTTGTTATACTTGTTTTATCAACCCAAAAGGGGTAAGGAAAAGGAGACAAGATGAACACAAGTATCGTAGGAAAACAATTTGATTTGACCGAGCCAATCAAGGCTTATGTTGAAGGAGCGGTTGATGCTCTTGGCAAATACAATTTGGACATTATCTCTGTGCGTACTGTGATCTCAGCGGATGAAAAAAATGGCAAAAAAGGCTTTAATGTCGAGTTTGCTATTAACATGGCACATAAAAACACCGTTGTTATTCAACAAAAAGACAAAGATGTGTATGCTGCGGTTGATCTTGCGATTGAGCGTGCTAAAAAAGTGCTTCGCCGCCACCACGATAAAATCAATACCCATAAACCAATTGAAGGCATTGTTGCTGCAGAGGCAGTTGAAAATGCCGAGGGAAGCGATGATGAGATTGTTCCAATGCGTCTTAACAGCTACAAACCTGTCGAGGTTGAAGATGCTATGAATGAACTCAAAGCTTCAGACAGACAATTTATCGTATTCCATGATATGGAAGACAAATTCCGCGTTATGTATAAAAAAACTGACGGAAGATTTGGACTTTACTAAGCCTAAACTTTGGGGAGGCTTTTTGCCTCCTCTACTCTTCTTTTTGCTTCTCTTAAAATTTCCTCATCACTTTCCATTTCAAACCAAACCAACTTTTTACCACTTTGAATGAGTCCACCAACCACGTCTCCACCTTGGCGAAACTGCAAATCAAGCTCGGCAATTTCAAAGCCATCAAGCGTCTGACTAAACTTTGTGAGTCTTTCACTTTGTGCTAAATTGGTATAAAGGTAACAGTACCCTTTTAAACCGTTACGACTAACTCGCCCTCTGAGCTGATGCAAACTGGCAAGCCCTAGTCGTTCTGCGCCGACAATAACGATGGTGGAGAGCCTTGGAAGCGAGATACCCACTTCGACAACCGTGGTCGAGATGAGCAAATTGCCCTCTTCTTTAAAGGTTTTAAGGATTTCCTCTTTGTTTTTATCTTTTCCATACGTCACATAGACTTTTTCAAAATTTTTCTCCCAAAAACCACGCCCCTCATCAATGGACTGGTAGTTCACCATCTCACTCTCTTCCACAAGAGGATAGACGATGATGCACTGATGATTCTGTGCAATTTCACTTTTGAGATGCTCGACTAACGCTTTAAAATCTTTTTTAGCAATGACGGTGGTCGTAATATCTTTAGGAAATGGCAACATCTTAATGAACGAAAAATCAACTAACGAGGACTGAATCATGCTCAGAGTCCGAGGAATTGGCGTCGCCGAAAACTGTAAATAATGTGGATGCCACGCTTGTTTGGAAACAAGTGCTGAAAGCAGTGCTCGCTGCTTTGTACCAAAGCGATGCTGTTCATCGACCATCACAAGCGCGCACACGGGAAGTTCCCTGTAAAGCAGAGCATGCGTGCCGATGATGAAATCAAACTCTTCTAAATTCTCTTTACTGTCTGCTTCTTGTGTGATCAAAAGCGTCTTTACATGTAAAGGTAAAAACTTCTGAGCCTCTTCAAAAAGTTGGTTTGCAAGTACTGTGGTGGGCGCCATTAAAATAGCTTTTTGTGGGTATGACATCATGACAGAACTTAATATCACCATCGTCTTTCCACACCCAACATCGCCCATGATGACGCGCTTCGCCGCAGTGTCGCTTAAAAAATCATGTTTAATTTCTCCGATAACTTTTTGCTGATCGGCGGTTAAGGTAAAAGGAAGTGAGGCGATAAAAGGCTGAACATCGCCATCAAGTTTTGCGCATGAAGGGAAACTAACCTTTTTGGTAGATAATTTTTTGAGGTAGTTATGGATTTCGACATATTTGAGCACTTTTAGGATGGATTCCGAGTAGCCAAAACTTCCTAGTGTACTTGCCTCTTTGGCACTAGGTCTATGCAAACTTAAAATAGTTTGAGCTTCATTTACATGTAAACCCTCGTTTAAGAGTGATTCAAGGCTGAGATGGTGCTCCATCAAACCTATAACTGTTTTATTTTGCAGAGGTGTTTTGTATTTGGGGATCAGGGTATTAATTGCTGTTACAATTTTGGGTTGCACCATCTGCAAACGCCCATTGTTGTAGCTTATTTTTCCATTAATATACAGCTCACTACCCACTTTAAAAAGTGCCTTATGATAGGGTTTTGCCATAAAAATGACACCATCAAGAAGTGTGTCCCACGCTTCGCAAAAGAAAATAATTTGAAAAACTTTAGGGCTTTGTTTGAGAGAAAGTACCTTTACATGTAACGTATTGATCTGCTCTAAAAGAGGAGCAGGTGAGAGGGTAGTATTTTCATACGAATGAGGAAGGAGTAGCGCTAAGTCTAAAAGCGTTCCTACTCCTATTTTTTTAAAGCGTTCCTTGTCTAGCGGATCACATTCAAGGTTTTGCACGTTTTGTGACTACTGAAAAGCTAAGGGCTGTGATCTCATCGTGTTTTTTAATGAAACTGTTAAGCTCTTCAAGGCTTAATTTTTCGATTTTTTCTAACTGTTTTTTAGAATGACCTAACTCATACCCACTGTAATATTCAAAGAAAGCACGAGATAGACGTTGGGAAAGTGTCTCGTTGCGAAGAGGCTCACTACCTAGTAAAAAGCGTTTCGCTTGGGCTAGTTCATCTTCAGTAACACCCTCGTCCACAAAGCGTTTGATCTCAGCAGCAACGACTTTTTTAGCCTCTTCCAAGTTCTCATTTTTCGTTTGAAGATGTCCTGTAAAACTACTACTGGATTTTCCAATGCTGCTTCTGCTGTAACTCGAATAAGCAAGTCCGCGTTTAACACGTATCTCTTCCATCAAACGACTTCCAAAACCGCTCTCTCCAAGGATGAAGCTTGCCACTTTAGCTTTATAGGCCTCAGGATCACCACTTTTCATATAAAACGGTGCACCAAAATAGATATACGCCTGCTCGCTCTCTTTCGTGACAATCAACTCTTTAGCATTTTTATTAGCATCAAAATAGCTCACAACACGTCGTTTACCATGTTTGATCTCAGAAAGGACAGGTAAAAGAAGTTTTTTAAGCTCCTCAAGTTCAATGTCGCCACCTGCAACGATAATAAGGCTCTCTAAATTCACACGTTCTTTGTAAAAGTTCTCTACATCTTTGAGTTTTAACGCTTTTATGCTTTTAACATCGCCACTATACGCATGCGATAAAGGCGTATTTTCAAAAATGAGTTTTTGAAGATTGAGGTTAGCAATGTAGTCAAAATCGCTCTCTTTGTTAGAGAGCATACCAAGGGTTAAAAGCTTGATTTTATCGAAACTCTCTTTGCTAAAGTTAGGACTTTTGAGAAGTTTTTTCATCATTTCCAAGGCATAAGGAAATTGCTCTTTTAGTGCTGAAGCCTCAAAAACAAGCGTTTCAACACCACTGTGCGCTCCTAAACTAATGGCACGAAATTCTAGCTCTTCTGCAAATGCCGTAGAACCCATCTCTTTGGTTCCTTCACCCAGCATCGCTGCTAAAAACTTCGCAATACCTTCATTGGTACCATCTTCCATGCTACCCGCATTTTTGACCACCAATTGTACCGAAGCAATAGGCAAAGAAGCATCTTTCTCAAATACCACAGGAATTTCGACACCATTTACATTGATTTGACTAACTTCTTGACCCACTAATACTCCTTGTAACAAAATCATTATCGTTAAAACTACTTTTTTCATGCAAACTGCTCCAAAACCGTGTACGAAGTATCGCGTTTGGCAGGAATTGAGCCAATGTCTTTGATGAGTTTAATCATCTCCGTTTGATTCATACGATTCGCCGCACCCGCAGCTTTGACCACGTTTTCTTCCATCATCGTACTACCCAGATCATTCGCTCCAAACATAAGTGCTAGCTGACCGATGTAACTGCCTTGCGTGACCCATGAACTTTGGATATTTTTAAAATTATCAAGATACAAACGGCTCACGGCTAAAAGCCTGAGGTAGCGATTTGATGACTGCTTTTTAATCTCAGGATGTTCCTCTTTAAGCTTGGTATGATCGCTTTGAAAACTCCACATAATAAACGCTCTAAAGCCTCCCGTTTCATCTTGAAGCTCTCTGATCTTTTCCCAATGTTCGATGATCTCTTCATCACTCTCTAAGGTTCCAAACATCATCGTAGCGGTTGATCTCATGCCGATTTTATGGGCAGCTCTATGCACACCCAACCACTCATCAGTCCCTAATTTCTTAGGGGCAATGATGTCACGGACACGGTCGCTGAGTATCTCAGCTCCAGCTCCTGGTATGCTGTAAAGTCCTTTTTTCTGAAGACGTAACAGCACTTCTTTGTAGCTAATCTTCGAGATTTTAGCAATGTAATCAATTTCTATGGCTGAAAATCCATGAATGGTAATACTTGGATAATTGGTACTTATCCACTCCACCAACTCCTCATACCATTCGATTTTTAGCTTCGGATGCACTCCGCCTTGGAAAAGGATTTGCGTTCCACCAATTTCAATAAGTTCTTCGATTTTTTGTCCAATTTCCTCAAAAGAGAGCACATACGCTTCGTCCTCTTTATGATGACGGTAAAAGGCACAAAATTTACAATCAACCCAGCAAACATTGGTATAGTTGATGTTTCGATCGACCACAAACGTTGTCAAATTTTCAGGGTGAAGCTCCATTTTGCGCTTCAACGCCATTTCCCCTAATGTATTAAGGTCAACCTCACGAATCAGACGTAAGGCCTCTTCATTACTCATTCGTTTCATTCAAACCCTTTTTAACAAACAAAACAGATAAAAAGCTTGAGAGTGGTACCACACTTAAGCCCACAAAAAAAGCAATCGCATCCAATGTATCATGGCGAATTAAAAAAAGTACTGCTAAAAACAGTACGCCATACGAGAAGATACGATACAGCGAAAGTGCACTTTTATAGCTTAAAGCGAGATTTTGAAAACTCTGTTTAAAGCCTACTTTAGCGACTCTTGGTGCAACATTCTCTTTTTCACCATCATCATCTTCTTCTTTATCGTCTTCATAGTATTTATCGAACTTATCATCTGGAATAAGCCCTGCATCAACACGACGCTGAACAAAAGTGTGATATGAGCGAAACGATGCCAACGTAATCAGCAGTGAGCATGCAAAAGCCATTTGTGTGTTCAAAAGCCAATCGCCTCCTTGAAATAAGGAGAGAAGAATGACAAAAATATCACCTAAAAAATAAAAACGTAAAAGCCTACTTGTCGTCGTCATTTTCATCATCATCTTTTGGTTGTTGGTATTTTTTATAGCGCACATCATCTTTGAGTTCATCAAGGGAAGCAACATTTTTTTTGTAAGCTTTATAGACATTGAGGATCGCTCCACCAATACCCCAAGAAACACCAACCCATAAAAGCCAAGGTGTGTTAAACCAATTGCTCATGAGCATACCCACACCAATACCGATGAGGACTGCTACAACAATAGAAATGCCTAAAGAGAGCTGTTCAGCCCCTTCAATGAGTTTACCGTATTTTGGTTTTTCTTTTTCGCTCATGCAATCTCTTCAAATACTTTATGTGCTGCTTCAATGGTATCTTCGATCATCTCATCGCTCATAGCATCACAGATAAAGCCAGTTTCAAACTGAGAACACGCAAAGTAAAAACCCTCTCTCAGCATACCTTGATGAAATGCCGCAAAACACTGTGTATTGCTCGTAAGGGCATCGTCAAAATTTTTCACCGGTTTGTCATTAAAAAAGAAGCCAAACATTGAGCCAATAGCGCCTACTTGAAGCGTAATGCCTGAAAGAGCTGCAGCATCTCTAAGCCCTTCAACAAGTCTTTTCGCTTTTTTCTCAAGTCTTACATATAAATCCGACTCTTCGATAATTTGCTCCAAAGAAGCAAGTCCTGCTGCCATTGCGACAGGATTTCCACTGAGTGTTCCTGCTTGGTAGACAGGACCATCTGGGGAGAGTTTATCCATAATTTCAGCGCGTCCACCAAACGCACCCACAGGCATACCGCCACCAATGACTTTTCCAAATGTCACCAAGTCAGGTTCGGTTTGGTAAATGCCTTGCGCACCTTTGAGGCTTGCTCTAAAACCACTCATAACCTCATCAAAAATTAGCAGTGCTCCATGTTTATCGCACAATGCTCTAAGTTCTTCTAAAAATTTTGGATCGGCGGGGACAAAACCCATATTGCCCGCAATTGGCTCGATGATAATACATGCGATATTTTTAGAGTTTTTAAAACACTCTTTTACACTTTTAATGTCGTTGTATTTTGCCAGTAACGTATGTTTGGTAAGATCAGCAGGAACACCTGGAGAGCTAGGACATCCAAAGGTGACTGCTCCGCTTCCGGCTTGGACTAAAAGTGAATCGCTGTGTCCATGGTAACAGCCTTCAAACTTGATAATGTCATCTTTACATGTAAAGCCGCGTGCTAGTCTGATGGCACTCATCACCGCTTCGGTTCCACTGCTCACAAAACGTACTTTATCCATCTCAGGAAAGAGCGAGCAGATCAGGCTTGCAAGCTTGGTTTCAGCCTTCGTTGGTGCGCCAAAGCTAAGCCCTTTTTTAACGGCTTTGATGACCGCTTTCTCAATGGTTTTGTTAGCATGCCCAAAAATCAGTGGACCCCAGCTTTGAACGTAATCCACATAGCGGTTTCCATCCACGTCGAAGAGATAAGCACCCTCACCTTTTTTGATAAACAACGGTGTTCCGCCAACACTTTTAAACGCACGTACCGGAGAATCAACACCACCAGGGATGACATTTCGAGCTTTTTCATAGGCTTTAATGCTTTTATCATAGTGCATTGTCACAAATCCTTAATTCATTTTTTATTATTTTACTGAAAGTTTTTAAACAAACTACTTTTTCACTTCGCTCGAAACGTAATAATATAAGCTATCGATCTCTTGCCATGTTAAAAAGTACGTTGGCATGACCTTGTGCTGAGATGTCAATGCTTGGAAAAAACGCTCTTTGGAAACGCTGGTAATGGCAGGAGCGGAGAGCACAACATCTTTACCTTTAGAGCTATATTTAGAGATAACAGAGCCCTCACCTTTTTCACCATGGCATTTGTTACAGCCAATGCCTCTAGGATTGGAATAGAGCATTTTGGCATACTCCATTTTAGAGATAAAATCCTCACTCAAAAGCGGTGTAAAAGATAAAAATAAGAACACGTTACATGTAAGCAAAAACCGCATCAAAACTGCTTTATCCTCTCTTTATTCGTAATTTGGTATAGTATCAAAAATGAACTAAAAGGATGTTTGAATGCAGATCCTCGATGGAAAAGCACTGTCAGATCAAATCAAAATTGAGCTTAAACAAGAGAGCAACAAGCTTAATGAAAAAGGCATAACACCGGGTCTTGCCGTTATTTTAGTCGGTGATGATGCTGCGAGTCAAACCTATGTCAAGATGAAAGAAAAAGCGTGTGATGTTGCTGGTGTTTATTCGATCATTCATAAGATGCCAAACACGATTTCACAAGAGAAGATTTTAGAGACCATTGCTATGATTAATAACAACGCCAACATCGATGGCGTACTGGTTCAACTTCCTCTTCCAAAACATATCGATACCACAAAAATTATTGAAGCAATTGACCCTAAAAAAGATGTTGACGGCTTTCATCCCTTCAACGTTGGTCGTTTGGTTGCTGGACTGGATGGTTTTGTACCCTGCACGCCTCTTGGCGTTATGCGTCTTTTAGCACACTACAACATTGACCCAAAAGGTTTAGATGCGTGTGTGGTGGGTGCAAGCAATATCGTTGGAAAACCGATGATGAACCTACTCTTAAATGCAGGTGCAACGGTTGATATTTGCCATATCTTTACCAAAGACCTTAAAGCACATACCCAAAAAGCAGACCTTGTTATTGTAGGCGTAGGTAAGCGAAACCTCCTTACTGCTGACATGGTTAAAGAGGGTGCGATTGTGATTGATATTGGTATCAATAAAACTGAAGATGGACGTCTTGTCGGCGATGTCGATTATGCCAATGTTGCACCAAAATGCAGTTACATTACGCCCGTTCCTGGAGGTGTAGGTCCTATGACCATCGCGATGTTGTTGGAAAACACCATCAAAGCCGCAGGGCAACGTTTATAATATTAGGAAATTCATGAAAAATTTACTCAACCGTTTTTATACCTTTTCCAATAGCTGGACAGGTACGCTTATTATTGTTTTATTTGTCATTTTTTTTGTGGCTCAAGCGTTTGTGATTCCAAGTGGTTCAATGAAAAGAACGCTCCTTGTAGGAGATCATCTTTTTGTTAAAAAATTCTCGTATGGCATTGCAACACCGCATATTCCATGGCTTGAAATTCCAGTACTGCCTGATTTTAATGGTAACGGCCACCTCATAGAGGGAAGCAGACCAGCGCGTGGTGATATTGTCGTCTTTCGCTACCCAAAAGATGAAAAAGTGCATTATGTGAAGCGTTGTGTTGCTACAGAAGGCGATGAGATTCTTTTCCAAGAGAAAAATCTCTACATCCACTTTGCAGAGGGTGATGAATATATTAAAGCAAATTACGCACCTGAGAAAATTAAAACGATTGCGGGTAAACTCTGGGTGAATAACCCATATAAAGAGAAATTCCATGGCATTCAGTATGATGATTCTGTTGATCTTTTCCAACAAATGACACTGTATCTAAACGCAAATCAACTGGCGATGAAACCCGCAATGGTCCAAGAGCTTCCTTCTATTTCAGGCTATAGCTTCAATGCCTTCTACACCAAAGTGGATAAAGACAACTTTTTCATGATGGGCGATAACCGTGACCACTCCAATGACAGTCGTTTTTGGGGAAGTGTCCCTTACAAACTCATTGTCGGAAAACCATGGTTTATCTATTTTTCATGGGAAAAAAAAGGAGCTGAAGAAGAAAAACTTCTCTCAGCAAGTGAGTTAGCTTCATGGAAAAAATTTGATGAGTATAAAATCAGATGGAATCGCATTGGCCGTTTTGTAGAAACGATGCAATACGATGAGAGCTTTTTTTAATGGATACTGTAAACCTTCTTGAGATCACGGCTACCGTTTTAGCCCTTATGGTGGCAATTATCGGTCATGAGATTATGCACGGTTATGTGGCGTACCGTTATGGTGACAATACGGCTAAATACCAAGGACGCCTTAGCATTAACCCTATCGTACATGTCGATATCGTAGGAACGATTATTGTTCCTGCTGTGCTCTTTTTTAGTGGTGCACCTTTTATGTTCGGTTGGGCAAAACCCGTACCTATTTTCATTCCTACGGTCATTCGTAATGGTGGGTATAAAGCCGCTATTCATGTCTCGCTAGCGGGTATTGCTTACAACTTTACACTCGCACTGGTGTGTGCAGGGTTACTCAGCTTTTTTAAAGACTTGCATGAAGTCAACAGTTTTATTGAGTATTTTCTGGTCTATTTTCTCATTCAATCACTCATTTACAATGTGGTTTTAGGACTTTTCAATCTCTACCCAATTCCACCTCTTGATGGCTCTCATGCCTTGACCTACCTTGCCATGATCATGGGATGGCACTCTATCGTGCGTCTTTATGAGTCAATGGAGCGTTATGGGATGGTTATTCTCATTATTTTCATTGCAACACCACTTTCACACTACTTTTTTCTACCTATTCGCTACGTTATTGGATGGTTATATTAACAGACTTCCCAAGGGAGGTCTGTTTTTGGAATTTATAATAATCCTTGTGCTATAATCGTCCTTATTCCCTTATTAAAGGACATTTCCTTGAAGTTTTTTATTGCAACCGATCATGCCGGCATTGCCATCAAACCCGATGTCATTGTCATGCTCCAGCACATGGGACATGAAGTCATTGATCTTGGACCGTTTAATGATGAACGCGTTGATTATCCTGACTACGCACACGCACTTTGCCTTGAAGTTCTTAACAACTGTGGAACACAAGGTATTCTCATCTGTGGATCAGGCATCGGAATGAGCTTGGCAGCCAATAAACATACAGGCATTCGAGCAGCTCTTTGCCATGATGCCTACACCGCAGAGATGGCACGTGCGCATAACGATGCCAATGTACTCTGTTTTGGTCAACGTATCGTTGGACTGGGTGTCATTGAGTCTATGCTCAAAGCATGGTGTACTACCTCATTTGAGGGTGGCAGACACGCTGAACGTGTTGAAAAAATAGAGTTGTGACCATGGCAGTAGAATGGATTATAACCACGGTACTTTTTTCAGCGTGTACCTATTTGTTAATTATGGTGTTCTACTTTAAAACACTTCTACGTAAAGAGAAGCGCAGTAACATTGTCGTCAAACAGACACTCAATGATGCTGAAGTGGTCATCCGAAAATATCAAGTACAGCTTCAACGATCCCTAGGCAATATTGATATTTTAAGCGATGAACTTAAAAAGGTCAAAAATGATCTTAAATCACTTCGTACACGTAACAGTCAATACCGAATGGAAGGCGATAAACTCCGCCAACATATCAAAGAGCTCGAAGGAAAAATCGAAGCACTTTTATAATGTACCTGTGTTCTTGTTCTTGCTGTTTTCATGGTTTACATGTAAACATTTTCTGCCTCAAAGAGGCAAGCTTTAGCGCCGAGAGGCTAACGTAGTTTTTTAGGCTTTGCCTAAAAAGCGTATAAAAAAGTAAAAAAGGCTATTGTATGAGTCAATTAAGCGATGCTGATAAAATCTATCTTTTAAATTCCATTCGTGAAATCGAAGACTTTCCAAAACCAGGCATTAAGTTCAAAGATATTACAACCCTTCTAGGCGATGCAAAAGCGTTTACACTTTTGATGGATCACTTGGTTGATCGCTATACGAATATGGACATTGATTACATTGCAGGTATTGAAAGCCGTGGATTTATCTTTGGAGCTGCTTTGGCAACACGTCTTAAAACACGTTTTGTGCCTATTCGAAAACCTGGCAAACTTCCGTACACCACCATCAGTGAAAAATACTCTTTGGAGTATGGTGTCGATGAAGTATGTATCCACATCGATGCATTTTCAGCCATCAAAACATCAAAACCAAAAGTCCTTTTAATCGATGATCTTATTGCAACAGGTGGCACGGCTACGGCTGCGGTTAATCTTATCAATAAAGCGGGTGCTGAGTGTATCGAAGCTTGTTTTATTATGAACCTTACCTTTTTACAAGGTGATCTTGATATTAAAAAAGTAACCTCTGTTTACTCTGTGCTAGAGGTGTTCTAATGTATATTCCAAGAGCTTCTAAATTTGACCCCGATCAAAACGGACACTTTGGTATATTTGGAGGGCGTTATGTTCCTGAAACATTGATGCCTGTTCTTTTGGAGCTTGAAAAAGAGTACCAGAGCCTTCGCTTCAATGAAAATTTTTGGACTGAAGTCGAACATTACATGAAAGACTATGTCGGACGACCTTCAGCGCTTTACTATGCTAAAAATATCTCCCAAGAGCTGGGTGCAAAAATCTATCTCAAACGTGAAGATCTTAACCACACGGGTGCGCATAAAATCAACAACACCATTGTCCAAGGCTTAATCGCTAAAAAGATGGGCAAAAAACGCGTCATTGCGGAAACAGGTGCTGGGCAACACGGTGTTGCAACCGCAACGGTTGCTGCTTTGTTAGGCCTTGAATGTGAAGTCTTTATGGGTGAAAAAGATGTCGAGCGCCAAGAACTCAATGTCTTTCGTATGAAGCTTTTAGGGGCTAAAGTACACTCCGTTAAAAGTGGCAGTAAAACGTTAAAAGATGCTATGAACGAAGCGATTCGCTACTGGGTTACGCACGCGCGTGATACCTTTTACATCATCGGAACCGTTGCAGGTCCTCATCCGTACCCTATGATGGTGCGTGATTTTCAAGCGATCATCGGCTATGAAGCTAAGGCACAAATTTTGGTCAAAGAGAAACGTCTTCCTGATATGGTCGTTGCCTGTATTGGTGGTGGCAGTAATGCTATGGGAATTTTTAGCCACTTTTTAGGCGATGAGGGTGTGAAATGTGTGGGCATAGAAGCAGGAGGTCATGGCATCGAAACTGATAAACATGGCTGTTCACTTGCCAAAGGAAGCCCCGGTGTACTTCACGGTCAGATGAGTTATCTTCTTCAAGATGATGATGGACAGATACTCGAAGCGCACTCTATTTCCGCGGGTCTTGATTATCCGGGCATTGGACCAGAACATGCGTACCTGAAAGAGCAAGGTGTGGCACATTACGACAATATTACCGATCAAGAAGCGCTGGATGCCTTTGTTTGGTTGAGCCGTAAAGAAGGTATTATCCCTGCATTTGAGAGTGCTCATGCTGTGGCATATCTCAAAAAAATCCCTAAAGATGAGATCAAAAACAAAGTTATTATCGTCAATCTCTCTGGACGTGGGGATAAAGATATGGTACAAGCAAAATCTATTTTGAACATAGGATAGCGCGATGAGTGAATTTTTCAATAAACACTCTGGAAAACTTTTTACGCTTTTTATGGTTGTTGTACTCTCTACATTAGGCTATGTTTTATACATGGCACCCGTTGTTGGCATAGAAAACAAATTCATCTACTTGATGAAACAGTATGGCTATATCATTCTCTTTTTCTGGGGTATGTTAGAGGGTGAAATGGGACTTGTGATGGCAGGACTTTTGACTCACACAGGTGACATGAATATTTTTGTTGCTATTTTTGTTGCAGGACTTGGTGGTTTTGCAGGGGATCAAGTCTATTTTTACATTGGTCGTTTTAATAAAAAATTCGTCTATAAAAAGCTTCGGACTCAACGCCGTAAACTCGCTCTCGCGCATCTTTTACTCAAAAGATATGGTTGGCCTATTATTTTTATTCAACGTTACCTCTATGGCCTTCGTACCGTCATTCCTATCTCCATAGGACTGACACGCTACAGTGGAAAGATGTTTGCCTTAATCAATCTCATCTCCGCATGGTTTTGGGCAGCGCTTACCATTGTGCCTACATGGTATTTTGGTCAGGAAATTCTCATCGTCATTCATTGGGCAAAACAACACTGGTATTTTGCTCTTCCACTAGCGGGTATTATTGGCGGAGGAATCTCTTACTATTTTCACAAAGTTACCGACAAGACATTTAAGGAAAAACATGCATATCGTAGCACTCAATCAGAAAGTAAATGAAACAGAAGCAGACGCTAAAATCGTCTTTGTTATCAATAAAGATTTAACCCACGCATCCGTCGTAAACGACAAAGAGACTTTAGAGCTTTTAGGCTTTAAAGGAGAGAGCGAAGAGAGCGTTTTTATCCCTTCAACTAAAACTGTGTATGTTGGATGTGATTCTCTTGATGCTGATGAGATTCGTTTAGCCGCTTCAAAAGCACTGGATACGGTAAAAAAAACCACGCTTAAAAGCCTTTGCATTGGAACATACTCCAATGACTGCCCAGGCATTAACATTAAAGCACTTGTGGAAGGTTTTATCCTCGGAAGTTACACGTTTGATGCGTATAAAAGTAAAAAAGACCCTCTAAAAATTGAAAAAATCACAATCTGTTTGGAAGACTATAGCCGTACCGATGTTTCGATGGAAACCGCAACAAAAGCATTACGTGCCGCGACAGCCGTAGCAGAAGCTACCAACTTCGCCAAAGCGATTGTCAATGCAACCCCAGAGGATATGACACCGATCGCATTAGCAGATGTTGCGCAAACATTAACCTCCATTCCAAACGTTACATGTAAAGTGATGAATGAAGATTTTCTCAAAGAACAAGGCATGAACGCATTTCTTGCCGTCAATCGTGCAAGCGTACATCCTCCACGGCTGATTCACTTAACGTATAAGCCTGAAAATGCAAAAAAACGTCTCGTTTATGTTGGAAAAGGTTTAACCTACGATAGTGGTGGGCTCAGCCTAAAACCTAGTGAGCATATGGTTACCATGAAAGCCGATAAAAGCGGTGCAGCTGCTGTTATGGCTATCTTAAAAGGTGCGGCTACCCTTGAGCTTCCCTATGAGATTCATGCGATCATTGGCGCAACGGAAAATATGATCGGAGGCGATGCTTATAAGCCTGATGATGTTTTGGTTGCAAAGAATGGCAAAACCATCGAAGTGCGTAACACTGATGCAGAAGGTCGTTTGGTTTTAGCCGATTGTCTCTGCTACGCGCAAGAACTTAAGCCCGATCTTTTAGTGGATATGGCAACGCTCACTGGTGCATGCGTTGTAGCACTTGGCGAGTACACAACAGGCATTATGGGACACAATAGCGAGCTTAAACACTCCATGCGTAAAGCGTCTGATAAAAGTGGTGAATTAAGTGGGTCATTACCGTTTAACAAATACCTTAAAAAGCTTCTTAAAAGCGCTGTTGCAGATATGTCAAACATCAGCTCTAGCCGTTATGGTGGCGCGATTACCGCAGGTCTTTTTTTAGATAACTTCATTGAAGATGAGAATAAAGACAAATGGCTCCATCTTGATATTGCAGGTCCTGCCTACCTTGAAAAAGCATGGGGATACAACCAATCTGGCGCAACAGGTGCAGGGGTAAGAATGAATCTTTACTGGATGATTGAGGAAAATAAAAAATAAGCTTGGAGCTTTATGAAACAAAAAATTGTGTTAATCGGAGCCTCTACGGGAGGCCCTGGGCATCTTAAAAAGATTTTATCTGCTATTTCGCCTACGTTTAATGGTGCTATTGTCATTGCTCAACATATGAACGCAACGTTTATTCCAAGTTTCATTAATCAATTTCAAAATGAGTTGCATCTACCGGTGCATGCTATCGATAAAAAAATGAGCCTCAAAACCTCGAATATTTATATCTGTCCTCAAAATTGTCACATGATTAGAGGGGATTTTTCACCCAGTATTGAACCCATTGTTGAGGGGGAAACCCCTTACAATCCAAGCATCGACTCACTTTTCTCTTCCAGTGTTGCGTATATCAAAGATGCTGAGATTTTAGCCGTTTTGCTCACAGGCATTGGGCATGATGGTGCCAATGGGCTTAGTGAATTGCAAAAAAATGGGGCTACTTGTATTGCTGAGAGTGAAAAAAGTGCTATAGTATATGGAATGCCAAAGCGTGCTATGGAAATTAATCCTAATATCGTTTCGTTACCATTAGATGATATTGTACAAACAATTAAAAAATTTGGAGAGTCTTAATGTGGTTCTGGAACAAGAAAAAAGCGCCTGAAGTCGCGCCCAAACACGAAGTGTCACCATCCCAAGAGTTCAATACCTTTGGGCTTCAAGACCTTCTGCACTACATCAAACGTGAAATTGGTGTCGATCTGCTTTCAAAAAACAGTGTGATTGAAACCAAACTTCGCCTCTTTTGTGAACGCAAAGAGATCTACAGTTTTCGTAAGCTTTTTGAAACACTTCAACACGACAAAACATTGAGACAAGATCTCATCGACTTGGTCACGGTCAATGAAACTTATTTTTATCGAGAAGAGTCGCAACTTGATCTTGCGGTGCATTTTGCGCTTGCTATCCCCAATGTCAAAATTCTCTGCGCACCATGCGCTTCAGGTGAGGAGGTCTATTCACTCTCGATGCTACTTCAAGAAAAGAAAAAAGATTCACGAGAATTTAGCATTACTGGTATTGACATCAACGCAGAAGCCATTGCAAAAGCGCAACAAGGACTTTTTTCAGAACGCTCTTTACATAAACTCGATGATCGGATTAAAGAGAAGTTTTTTACCCATGAAGATCGCTTTTACCGTGTCAAAAGAGAGTATTTTTCTTCGGTTTCATTTACAAAAGTCAATATTTTTGATCACGAATTTCTCTCTTTAGGCAAATATGACATCGTCTTTTCACGCAATATGCTCATTTATTTCGATGATGATTTTCGCCTTAAAGCCATTGAACGTTTTGCTAACTTACTCAAGCCTGAAGGCAAGCTCTTCTTAGGGCATGCAGACATCGTTCCTGAAAACAACTACTTTGTCAAACACACGGAACATCGCCTCTCTTACTATGTAAAGAAGTCTTAAACTTCTTTACATGTAAAAGATTTACAGCCCTTTTACCAACGAACTAATGGTTTTGAATTGCGGATGATTGGCGCTGTGTAAAAGCTCAAACAGCAGTGATTCCGTTGTACAAAGTCGTGCGCCCTCTTGCTCCATACGACGCAGTGCTATCTCGTGATCTTTTCGTTTACGAGAACCTATGGCATCGGCACAAATCATCACCTCAAATCCTGCCTCTAAAAGATCCAGCACGCTTTGTAAAACACAGACATGACTCTCCACTCCAGCAACAATCACACGCTTTACATGTAAAGTTTTGAGTCGCACCATCACCTCTTCGTTTTGGCAACAACTAAAGGTACGTTTTTCATACACGACACCATCCTCAAGCAGTACACGAAGAGACGCAATCGTCTCGCCTAGCCCTTGTGTATATTGTTGGTTGCATAAAATGGGAACCTCTAAACTTTGAAGTCCTTGCACCAAAACCAACAAATGCTTTTCAATCAACGCATGATTTTCAATATGCCCAAAAAGACGCTCTTGCACATCAACCAATAACAGTGCTGTCTCTTCTACCAATAGACTCATAAGAACTCCTTACTTTTTTTGACTAGACTTTTTTAAGGCACTCTAAACTAAAATAATACCATTTTAAACTACGAGGCATGAATGAAACCTTCTGTTATGATTTTACCTGGATACCAAGGCTCTGGAGAGACCCATTGGCAAACATACTGGGAGAAAAAACATCCTGATTTTAAGCGCGTTCATCAGCGTGATTGGGACCATCCTATCGCTAGTGAGTGGGTAGAAGCACTGGAAGCTACGCTCAAACGTTTGGATGAACCTGTCTATTTAGTCGTACACAGTATGGGGTGTTTGACATTGGCACATTGGGCAGCAACGGAAAATCATGCCCCAATTCGCGGTGCTTTGATCGTAGCGCCACCTGATCCTAAAGAGCCTGTATTTCCAAGCATTGCTGAAGGCTTTGAGCAAACACCTCTGCACGCTTTTGACTTTCCAAGTATCATCATCGCAAGCAGTAATGACCCTTATGCAAGCCTTGAATACTCAAAAAACCTTGCAAAGGCATGGGGAAGCACGCTCATAAATGTCGGTGAAAAAGGGCATATCAACACCGCGAGCAATCTTGGGCTTTGGGAAGAAGGACTTGCATATTTAGAGCAACTTCGAAAGCCTCAATAAGCCTCTTTAGAGGCTTATCCACGAAAGAACACCTGCTCCAACCAAACAGAGTGATGATGTTATAAAACTCACATTAAAATCTCCCGTAAAGTCTATCATCACCCCTGAGAGCAATGGTCCTGCGATCTGCCCCACTCCGAAGAAAAGTGTTAACAGGCTTAAAATACGCGCCGTATGGTGTATGCCAAAAAGTTCTGCACTCAAAGTTGCCATAATGGAAGGTACCGCCCATGTCGAGAGTCCAAAAAGAGTCGCCGAGACAAAAAGCCAACTCGGAGGCAAGGATGAAGCAAGCATAGAGTGCGCCACAGCTTGCAGTAAAAAAAGAACTCCTAGCGTTTTGTGACGTCCTAAACGATCACTAACCATGCCAAACAATGGTCCCGAAAAGAGACTTGCAAAACCCAAAATTGACCAAAATATTCCTGATATTTCTGTGCTGACGCCCCATTTTCGCACAGCCGTTAAAACAAAAAAAGTCATATACATAATGGCAGTCATACCGAAAATTCCAAACAAAACACCTGTTTTCAAGAAAGCTCGTGAGCTTAAAATCGTTTTGAATTCGAGAGCATCGTAATCCGATGAAAAGGAGCTATGAATGGCAAAAGCTTTTAGGGTACCGTGTGCAAACCACGCAATGAGCATAATAATGAGTGCAAACAGACTCCAACCCAAACGCCATTCAGGGAAAGGGAAAAATTCAAGATACGGGACAATAACACCACTGGTGATAATACCAAAACCAATGCCCGCGACCACCAAACCTGTCGCTTGCCCTTTGATGTGAGAAGGAACAACTTGCGCAATGTAGGTCATAATAGCGATATTGGCAAGAGCGCCAAAAAAGCCCGTAATGGAAAAAATAAGTGCTGCACTCCAGTAATTAGGTGCCAGCACCATCAATCCCATACTAAGCGCTTGTGTGAGAAGCGAACGTGTAATAAGCGTTGCCGCCCCAAATTTGCGGTAAAACGGGGATGTGACAAAAAGCCCTATAAAGTACCCCACAAAATTGGCACTTCCAACGATGCCCGCTTCCGTGGCATCCATCAAAAGCTCGCCTTGCATACTTGGGAGAATCATCCCAAAGGCAAAGCGAGCTAACCCAAGGCAGGCAAAAACGACAAGAACGCCTGCAATGATAGGTTGTAGATGCGCTCTAACAGCCACAACTTTGGCCGCCTGAGGCAACCATCTCTATGTTATCGTCTTTATTTGGAACTAAACAGAGAAATTCATAATCCTCATCACCAATGACATTATACGAATGAGGTACACCCGCTGGAATAAAAATAATGTCATCTTTCACGGCGATAAAACTCTCGTCTCCCATTCGAACGCGTGCTTTGCCTTTAAGAACGTACTGTTCATGCTCTACGGTGTTCGTATGAAAAGGCATATGTCCGTCTTTTTTAATGACAAATTTTCGCATCGCAAAGTTTGTTTCAATGCTTGGAGCAATGAGCATTTGCATACTTGCACCTTCGCCTGCTTGAAGCGGCGTACTTGCTATTTCGTGGAGAGATCTTTTCATGATTTATCCTTTACATGTAACGATAATATTCGATAATTTTTACTTTTAAAGTGCTTTATTCTAGCGCAAAGATTTTAAGTGCGCCTTATGCTTTCAACTCTAATTTGAGCTCTTCAAGTCGTGCAATGCGGTCTTCCGTAGAAGGATGCGTTGAAAAAAGTGAAGCAAACGAGATGTCTTTGCCTGAAAAAGGGTTGATGATAAACATATGCGCACTCTCAGGTGTCGCTTCGTGAACCATACTTTGGCGGTTGTAGTTTGAGAGCTTTGCCAGTGCGCTTTGAAGCCATTCAGGATGTTCTGTCAAACGCGCCGCACCCTCGTCAGCCATGTATTCACGGTTACGGCTAATTGCCATCTGAATGACCGCAGCCGCAAGGGGTAAAATAATGGCAAGCGCGATCATCACGATGGGATTAGGACGATTTTCCCTGCTCCCTCCAAACATCGCTCCAAATTGCATCATATTGGCAATCACGCCAATAGCACCTGCAATCGTCGCGGCAATAGTACCCACTAAAATATCATAGTGTCTGACGTGACTGAGTTCATGGGCTAAAACGGCTTCGATTTCCTCATCATCCAGTAACTCTAACAGTCCCTCTGTCACCGCAACTGCGGCGTGTGAGGGATTGCGTCCTGTAGCAAATGCGTTTGGCGTTGAGTCGGGAATGATATACACTTGAGGCAAAGGAAGATTGGCTTTTTGGCTGATACGCTCAACAATAGCGTAAAGCCCATTGGCGTCTTGCCTTGAAATAGGCACCGCATTGTAGTGACGAAGAACGAGTTGGTCAGAGTAAAAATAGCTCACAAAGTTCATGACACCCGCTAAAACAAGTGCTATCATCATACCTTGTGTGCCTCCCATCATGCCACCAACCCATACAAACAACACGCTCATCAAGGTCAACAATACGACGGTTTTAAACACTTCCATACAAGCTCCTTTAAAAATTTATCTCCTATTTTAGCTAACTTTGGTAAATAGTTTTTACATGTAAACCATTGTGCTATAATGCCGCAATAAAAAATAAGGACGTACGTGAGACTGCCTCAGGGCTTTGGTAAAAAAGGCTACTTTTCTCTTGCCACGATACAAGCTTCGACCAGCGAAGTCAAAACCAAACGCCATCACGCACGCCTACTTCATACCACGCGTCTCTTCGCCGATACCTGTTCTCCTGAAGAAGTTGAGGACGATCCACCACCGCTTAGCCCTGCCCTTCTCGGATTTGTCTCATCGTACCGCCCAAGACTTTGCAAATGTAGTCGACTTTTTGCAAAGCGCGCCCACTCCGCCATAAAGCGTGCCAAAAAAAGACGTAAATGCAACTGCCACTCCCGCTACTTTAGCTTCCGCCGAACCGGTGTTCATCCTCCATTTTTTCCTTTGTTACAACCATTAAACAACGAGCTTTGCCACGCATACATGCTGGCTTAATTTCTCAAAAAAGCACTGCTTTTTTGATGTGTAAATGAACAAGGAAAGAAGTATGTCAAAAACCTACGTTACAGGGTTCCCTCGCATTGGGGAAAAACGTGAACTCAAATTTGCTTTAGAAGCCTATTGGGCAGGAAATTCCTCTTTTGAAGAGGTTAAAACCGTCGCCAAAACCTTACGTCAACGCCATTGGAACTACCAAAAAGAGCGCCATGTTGATTTTATTTCATGCAATGACTTTAGTCTCTACGACACGATGCTTGACACCGCCGTTATGCTTGGAGCCATTCCTCCTCGTTTCCAAGGCATTGAAGACAAAATAGAGCGTTATTTTGCAATGGCAAGAGGCGATGAACAACGCTCAGCCATGGAGATGACCAAGTGGTTTAACACCAACTACCACTACATTGTTCCCGAGATTCATGCACATATGGCTTTTCGCGTTGACATTAGCAAAATTGCCGACGAATACATTGAAGCCAAAGCGCAAGGGTTTAATCCTAAGATCAATCTCATTGGACCACTCACCTTTTTAGCGCTCTGCAATCCCGTAGATGGAAGCGATATCTTCACGCTTTTTGATGATGTTCTTGAAGCGTATGTCAAAGTACTTCACGCCATTGAGAGTTTAGGAGAAGGCATCGTTGTGCAGTTCGATGAACCACTTTTTGCCAAAACGTTAGAGCCAAAATTTTTGAGTCTGCTTAAAATTGCTTATGAGCGTTTAGGCTCGGTGAGCAAAGCGCTTAAAATCGCTGTTGTAACGTACTTTGACCGTGCCAATGAAGCCGTTGAAATCTTGGGAAATTGCCCTATTTGGGCGATCGGGCTTGATTTTGTTTACGGCGAAGAGAACCTTCAAGCACTTTTACATGTAAACGACAAAATGCTCATAGCAGGTGTGATTGATGGGCGTAATGTTTGGAAAAATAACGCTTCTAAAACGTATGAATTGTTGGAGAAAATAAGCGATAAAATTGATCCTAAGCAGATCATCATTTCGACTTCATGCTCGCTGCTCCATGTGCCATTTTCAACCCGTTTTGAAGAGAAATTGGCACCTGAAGTCAAAAGTCGTCTGAGTTTTGCACTTGAAAAACTAGCAGAGTTAGAGCAGATCAACACACTTTGGGAGAAACGAGAAAAACCTGAAGCGAGTGTTTGCACCCAAAAAGCACCATCGCTTAAAAATAGTGGCATTTCGTACACAAGATCAGCGTATGCCACCCGTTTTGTCTTACAACAAAAAGCGCTGAACTTACCGCTTTTCCCAACCACCACCATCGGCTCTTTCCCTCAAACTAAAGAGACCAGAGCAGTACGCAATGCCTATAAAAAGGGGGAGATTTCACAAGAGCAGTACGAGTCCTCTTTAAAAGAATCCATCAAAGAATGCGTTGAGTTCCAAGAAGCATTAGGGCTGGATGTCCTCGTGCATGGTGAGTTTGAGCGTAACGACATGGTCGAGTACTTTGGCGAACTTCTAGAGGGGTTTGCATTCAGTCAAAATGGTTGGGTACAAAGCTATGGAAGCCGTTGCGTTAAGCCACCGCTTTTATACGGCAATGTTAAACGCAAACAACCTCTCAGCGTTGACTGGACAGTGTATGCGCAAAGCTTGACTGAGAAGCCAATGAAGGGCATGCTCACAGGACCTGTGACCATCCTCAACTGGTCATTTGTACGTGATGACATCCCTAAAAGTGAAGTCGCTTACGAAGTTGCTACGGCTATCGCTGAAGAGGTCGATGAGTTACAACGAAGTGACATCAAGATCATTCAAGTCGATGAAGCGGCATTCAAAGAGGGCTATCCTCTGCGCGAAGAGAAGATCAAAGCGTATGAAAAATGGGCCGTCGAGAGCTTTAAAGCATCTGTTGGCACAGCATGGGACCAAACGCAGATTCACACCCATATGTGTTACAGCAATTTTAACGACATCATCGACACCATTGAGAGAATGGATGCCGATGTCATCACCATCGAGACGTCACGCAGTGGCAATAAACTGCTCAAAGTCTTCCAAAAGGCCAATTATAGGGCACAAATAGGACCAGGTGTGTACGACATCCATTCCCCTCGTGTGCCAAGTGTGGAGGAGATGAGCGAGCAGATCAAAGCGTTCTTGCAAGTACTTCCTAAAGAGCAACTCTGGATCAACCCTGATTGTGGTTTAAAAACCAGAGGATGGAGTGAGACTAAAGCAGCCCTCACCAATATGATGAAAGCCGTTAAACTATCGCGTTAAAACAGATATGAGGAGAAATTTCTCCTCATATTTATGTTGTTTTAAACACTGCCAATGATTGGCTAAGCGTCTGTGATAATGCAGATAAATGTTTTGCAGAAGCAGCAATTTCTTCAACGCTTCTTGCATTCGAACTTGAAAGTTCATTGATCAAACTCATTTTATGAATCACAGCATCATTAACGAGTTGCATATTTACGTTCATTTTAAGAACGACGTGATGTGTGACATCTGTTGTTTGATTGAGCATAACGACTGCTTCATCTGTCTGTAGAGAAACTTTCTCGGAAAGATCGCATAACGATTGAATACGCACATTATTTTCATTCATTTCATTGCTAATATCACTGATGGATTGAACAATCAAATTCACCGTTGTATTGGTTTCCAACAAACTTTTTTGCGTACGTTCTGCTAGTTTTCGCACTTCATCAGCAACAACGGCAAAACCACGTCCATGTTCCCCAGCCCTTGCAGCTTCAATGGCAGCATTAAGCGCTAAAAGGTTGGTTTGATCGGCAATCTCACTAATAACATCTAAAACAGTTTTCACTTGAACCGCTTCGGTTGAAAGATGATTGAGTCTATCATTCATCTGCGCTTCTATCACAACAGTTTCATTTAGCTTCATCAATGTTTCATGTAAGGAGTGCTGTGCAATCATTAAGCTTTTTTGTGCCTCTAGTGTAATACGCTCCGCCTCATGTGTACTCTGATTCATCTCTTCCATCTGCACCAAAACTTGTTGAGCCTCTTTTGTCGTTATGTTGACAATACCCGCTTCTTCCTCTGCTCTTTGACCTATTTGAAAGCTTGTGTGAGAAAGTTCTTCTGCAACAGAAGCATTTTCAAGAGCATTATTCTTTGCATCATTAAGTGTTTGTGATATTTCACTTAAAAGTATATTTAAAGAGTTCATTGTGTCATTAATTTCATCTTTTGAACCTGTTTCTATCTTTACATGTAAATCTTTATGACTTTGGATATACCCTATCCATTTTTTTGCATTATTAACAGAATTTTGGATACTTCGATTGGTTATTACAAACAAAAGGAGTAAGAAAGAAGAGACCATACCAAGTGCTATTTTCCCCAACATTGCATTATTATCCAAACTATCATAATTGACTTTTTTCACGCTTTCACCCAAAACGTTTGTCTGATTAATAATCGTGTCAAAAAGTGTAGCAGATTCTGTGGTTAAGCTCATAAACGTATCGTATTCTTGTTTATGTGTTTGCATAAATGTAGGTTCTGTGAACATTGAACCATATTTTTTGAGTAAAGTGATACGTTGTTGACTGATACCATACCACTTTTCAACATTCTGCTTTAACGCTAAAATTCTTTCTTGATTCACCTTTACAAGCAAAATAGGAAAAAGCGTATCGATGGTAGAAATTGAGTCTTTATAATTTTTTTCAAATGCTTCTAGCCGTGTAGGTTCAAGAAAGAGTTGGTAACCTCTTAACTCCATCATGCTTTGTGCTACATGCGTTTCTACTTTTCCAATGATCCATAGTCTTGTTGCAGTCATTTTTCCATCGTGGCTTAAAATGACAATCTCATATCCTAAAATTACAACACCTATGAGTAAAACACTCAACATAAGAATCAATTTTCTTTTAATCGTCGTAAACAACATTAACATCCTTTTGCAGTATAAAAATTAGCAGAACCTTACAATCCTAATACTTAAGAAAAGCATAATACAACTTTAAAAAATGATATTTATAATAAAAATATATTATAAATATTTAGATGTGCTCATCACTGGTTTGTTCAATCATTAAATTTTTTTTGTCAATACAACCTCGTTTTTCGAGGTCATCTAAAAGGTGAAGTGTCTCATTGTAGAGTTTTTCATACGTTTTTGCATGCTGTTCAAATTTTTTGCGCTCTTTTTTAGCGTATATCCAAGCCCAAAGCACGGAGAGTCCGAAAACACCGTAAATCTCCCATTGCCACGCTTTAAGATTGAGCAAGACAATAAAATACTGCACGGAGAAGAGGACAAAAAATTCGATGGACATGATGATGACTAAAATGGAGCTTTGTTCAAAATCAAGTGTATATTTTTCAATCTCTCGAAGCGTCGATAAATTCGCATTCACTCGCCTTACATCTTCTTTACATGTAAACGCAACATTTTTGTCATCAATGTTTTTGAGGTGAATATTGCTAATGTTATATTCAAGATTGGTTTGTTTGTAGGCTTCTAAAATATGCGGATATGTGCGTAAACACTGCTCAATATCAATCAGTTCGATACTCTTTTTACCAAGCACTTTTTCCACATCTTGATAGACCAAATCATAAAGACCAATCGTCTTAATCTCTCGCGCAACACGCTCTAAATGTATCATGGTTTATACTTTATCAAGAAATCGCACCGCATAAAGCGGTGCGAAAAAGGTTAGGCATTTGCAGGCTCAATGCCATAGCTTGACGCTTTGTTCTTTGATGGTAAGAAGATACCAATAAGACCTTTGAGTCCAACAGACATAATAACGTTGAACAAGAAAAGCAACCAAGCAACAAGTAACATCGTGCCACAAATCGCTGAAAGAATCATAAATAAATTGTATTCGCCATTGAAATAAAGATGACGTCTTAGCATACCATCAAGTCCTGCCATACCCATAAATGCACCCATACCGATACCACCAATAAGATGCAACCAAAAGTGCGCATTGGCAAGTTTCGTACTCCAAAGCTTTGCATTGTTGGTTACCAGTGGCCAAAGCACATAAACAGCACTGTAAAGTGTCATATAAAGACCAACAATAATCGCGATATGAACGTGCGCACCGATGATCCACTGTGTGTTATGAAGGACACGGTTCATTGCCATATCGGCTTGAATGATACCCGCAGGAACAGCTAAACCAAAGCCGATCAAACCACCAAGAAGGTATTTGAGTTCCATCGTCATTTTAAGCGGTCGTGCTTTCCAAAGTGTGACAAGCGTAATAAAAAGGGCTAAACCTTGTGTTAAAAGCTCGAACGCGGTGACCATCTCTCCTGAGATAAGTTTCATCATTTCAGGTTGACCTTGATCGGCAAGCAAGTGGTGAGACCAAACCATCCATGAAACCAAAAGTTCAAGCATTAACGCCGCACGTGCAACGTTTTCCATAAAAAGCTTTTGACCCGTAATGAGCGTTGCTAAAAGATACCATGAACCCGCAACGTAAATAAGCACCAAGCCATCCGCTACAAGATCAAGTCCCCACCAGAACCAGTTTTTATATAAAAGTGCATCAATGGAAGCAACGTCTAATTTCACACCACCCATATCAGCAAGAAGATAGACAAGAACTAAAACACCTGCGGATAAAATGACCAATGCGTCCAAAAACGTATCGACGGTTCCTCTAAAGATCGCAACAACAGGTAAAGAGAGTGCAGGCTCTTTCGAGTAAGGTTGTTTGCCTGTTAGTTTATTGAAAAGATTGAGCATACCGTCAATACCAAAACCAGAAATCAAAAGCTCTTTGGTTGTTTTATTTTGATGAACACCTACTTTTGAAAATACGGTTGCGTAAATGTTGTAAATAAACAGTAACGTTCCCACCATAATCAGTGCAACACCCACAATAAACATCACACCGCCAATCGCTTTAAACTGCGTTGTGTCCGCAGGTAACGGCCAATAAAGTGTGTAAAGTGGCGCATAGTTATAGACAAATGAAGCCAACCATGACATGATGGTTCCAATAGTAATTAAAATCCATGTCGCATTAGCTACTTTAATGCTATAAAGTGGTTTTTTTGTTAAAAATGGCACTAAAAAGAGAAATGCCGCAAAGACAAGCTGATAGGTTGAGCCAAAAATACCAACGATGGGATGAACGGTCATGATGGAGAAGTAATGATCGACACTGCCATTGACAGGAGGAATCGAAGGGTTGATGGAAGCTGCACGCATAATCATACCCTCTAATGCTGCCAATCCATAAAATAAAAATGAAACGACAACCGCTCTTAGCGTTGCTTTTTGTAAAGCATTCAAACTCAGATGATCAAATTGATTGTCTGCGCCATGAATGAGATCATGCATAAAACTCATTTAGAACCTCCTTGAGACAATGTGGTTTTACAACCTCTAACTTCCATAATGTTAGGTACAAACATACCATTTCCTTTGGGACCTGAATACTCCGTGGACATAAGATCAAAAACACCTTCATCATGGAATGTCCATAAAATGGTGTTTTTAGAACCAGGATTGACTTGCATTTGCGTTACCATTGTTCCATTTTTACGAAACAATCCAAATCCGTAAACCAAATCTTTACTCGTTACATCAAACAATATTTTTTGCCCGCATTCAACCACCAATTTTTCACTAGGAAGTTGAAACTGATGTTTTTCAATCACCACTTTATAAACCTGATCAGGTTTTATACTTTCGCGCATAATGTCCTGGGCAACCCAAGGAACGACATTGTACGTAAATATATGGTGCCCGACACCCGCTGCGACCAAAAATGCAATAAACACATAAAAAGGGATTCGCACTAAAGGTTTGGCCACTTCCTTCCGTGTAAGGTTATACCCAAACCATGCAATGATCGCAATAATCAGCAATGCATAAATGGTATAGGCAACATTGTGGAATGCCAACAACTCTAAAGAGTTCAAGAACGTCATACCTCATCCTTTGTTTTTTATTACTACCTATAGGTAGTATTTAACCAATGTAATATTACTAAAGCGAAAATTAAAAATTGCTGATAGATTCTTACTTTAAAAATACTATATTTACTGTGTTATCTGTGTTTAATATTTTTTCTATACAATACAAATGACTTCTTAGCACAATACGATTGATTTTATAGATCAAGAAGTCCATGAATTGACGGAGAATAGCATGAAACTTAAAACAACTTCAGAATATGCCCTACGCATTTTATCTTACATGAGCCTCCACGATGAAGAGCAGCATACAGCAAAAGAACTCTCCCAAACACTGAATATCCCCTACAAATACCTTACAAGGATTATGACCAATCTAGGAAAAGCTGGATTTATTAGTTCAACAAGAGGAAAAAATGGTGGATTTGTTTTTTCAAAGCCTGTGGAGGAGATAACACTTTATGCTATTTTAGAAGCGATGAACGATCTTAATGATGATGTTTGCATCATGGGTGAAGGATTGTGTGGAAAAGGAGAGCATTGCGCATTGCATGAATGTTGGTCTAAACCCAAACAACTTATTGATGAAATGTTCAAAAACTCTACCCTCAAAGATCTTCATAGAAAGTGCTAGAGTTTTGAAATATTTTGAAGTTTAATATACATCATCGCCGTCATCACCGCATCATTCAGCGCATCATGTTTTCCAAAGATGGGCAATCCCAAGTCATTCATCATCACATCAAATCGCAGGTCTATCACGCCATCGGGGATGAACTTTATCTTTTTATCGTGGTAGAGTCCTGAAACTTCTATTTGGTCGTTTGGTAAGTTTATGCCAAGATAGGGTTTAACGTATTTGTTGATCATCTTTATGTCAAATTCGAGGTAATAGCCAACCAGTGGGCGTGAGCCGATGAAGTGTAAAAACTGCGTGATCGCCTCGCGTGCTTCGCATCCATTCTCTAAGTCAATATTGCGAATTTGATGAATCTTGATGCTTTGCTCGTTTATCTCACGTGTGGGTTTGACAAAGAGCTCGAACTTTTGGGACATCAAGATTTTATTGCCTTTGAGCTTCACTGCGCCGATAGAGAGAATCTCATCTTTTTTAGGGTTCAGTCCTGTGGTTTCGGTATCGAACACTACGACTTCATCTTCGGGGGCTTTATCAAATAAAAAGCGGTACTGCTCATCGTTGAGTTTTCGGGCATTGCGTTTGGCAAAAAAAGAGGCGAACATGTTAGCTGACCATCGAGAGTTTAAAATGGTGCGTCAAAAACTTCTTAAATTTATTGACGATTTTAAAGCTGTCTTTGAGCAGTTCTAGCTCTAATTGGTTGAGATTTTCGATGTTCACAAAGTTATCTAACCCTTTCTCTTCACCTCGCCCCAAACGCTCTTTAAGACGCAAATTTAAGAGTGTATCGAGTGCCTCGGTGAGAGCACCCGCAAAATCACTGTCGATGACATCGAGCTTTGCTAGTTTTTTGATACGTGTCACCGTATCGGTTGGCTCAATTTTATGTTCCAACGCAAGGGCACGAACCCCTTGGACAATGGGGAAGATGCCCCCTTTTTTAACATCGATTTTATTGTTCTCGGAAATGAGGGTTGTAAAGATGCCGATGGGTGTTTCAAATGCCGTTGCAGCTTTGGCAAAGTTTGCTAAAAAAGGACTCTGCTCTTCCACATGCTCAAACACTTCTTCTTTGAGATGACGCAACATCGACGCATCGCCTGCTACAGGGATGGCATCAAAAAAGATCGCAAGGTTCATGACATCTTCCATCGTAGGTGCATCAAACCAGCGTACGATCTCCTTATGGTAGGCACTCCAATGTTTGCACCAATACGGATTGGAGACCATGATGTTTCCCTCACAGCGCGGAAATCCAAAGTCGATGAGCGTTTCTGTGAAGCGCTGCATGTAAGGTATATAAAGGCTTGCATCCATACTATCATCGATGATGAGAGCATTGTCTTGGTCGGTTTTCAGGAGTTGCTCTTTACGCCCTTCACTGCCCATTACGATCAAACAGGCTTTTTTGGCAAGTGCCTCTGGCACAATCATGCCATAGAGTTTTTCATAGATCTTCTCGTTAATCTCAGAGATAAGCTTCGCAATATAATCAACCTTCGTGCCTTTTACATGTAACTTTTTCACAATGTTGATAAGATCACTGCTGGCTTGTTTCAACTCTTCGATGGTTGTTGCTTTGCGGATCTGAACGGCAACCAAATAGGTGTGATTGGCAAAGTAACTGAGTAGGTCGAGTTGCTCTAAAATGCCGATGATCTCTCCATCGCGTGTGACGATAAGACGTTTGATAGAGTGTTTTGTAAAAGCCAGCAATGCGTTAAAAAGGTAGTCATCGGCTTCGATGGTAATGATGGGGTGAAGTGCTATAGGGCCGATCGCGGCATGTTTATCATACTCCTCAAAAAGTACATGCTTGCGCACAATACTATCGGTGACGATGCCATACTCATACCCGTCGCCATTGCGCACGATGATGCAGTTGCTTTTTTTCGCCTCCATCTGGCGCAGTGCTTCCATAATGGAGCACTCTTTTTCCACAATGGTCGGCTGATGCAAGTAGCTATCTTGCACGCGCGCCATCATAAAACCTGAAAGCTCGGTGGTGTACTCTTTGGCTTTAGCGGATTGAATTTTATTGGCAAGGTCTTGAATAAAATAAGCCTTAAATGAGGCATTGCTGTCGAGTAATGCTAAAAAATCCTCTTTTTTAAGCTCGTAGCAAATGAGTTCTTCTAAAACTTTAAAGCTGCTCTCGCTTTTGGAGTAAATGAGCGCGTCCGCATCAAACGAGTTGGATTTGCTATAAACTTTAAGAAGCTCCTCTTCATGAAACTCCCCTACTTCACCTTTGATGATGATGTAGAGAAACTCAGAAGGCGAAGAAGCGGAGAAAAGGACTGTCTCTTTTTTATAGTAGGCGATATTCATCGCACCGATGGCTTTACTTATCTCGGTTTTGGAAAGCAGTTGAAACGGATGAATGGAGCGTAAAAACGCCTCAAGATCGTACATACTCATGCAAAGCCTTTTTTCTGTAATAGCTAGATTGTAACGTGGAAGATTGAAAGAAGTTCTTACATGTAAATGTTAGTGTAAAAGATAAGCCAAGAATGTGGCATAATTGCACACAAAAAATAAGGAAATAGACTTGCATCCAACGATTGAAACTTTTTTAGCGAATATTACCGCCCTTCACCAATTAGAACCTAAAAATCTTCCCAGTGATGTTTTACATGTAATGGTTTCCATGAGTCCTGAAGAGCTTTTTAAAACCTGCACACAGCTTTCTGTCCTCTTAAACAATGTACCGAGTCAAACTACACCCATTACCCTTGCTGAAGGTGAAATTACTCGCTTGGCGGAAGAGTATTTAAAAGGGATTGTAAAGCGTTTGCGTGGATAAATGCTTTGAGTGTTTTCCACTGGTTTTAGCAAACTAAGGGTACAATGGCGCACAATTTTTCATAAAGAGATCCCGTGAAGCAACAACGTATTGATTTGATTGGTATTTTATTTTTATTGACCGCTATGTTGACATGGGCGAGCTCGTTTATAGCCTTTAAAGCTGCTCTTGGTCCGCTTGGACCTATGAGTTTGATGTTTGGTCGTATGCTCATTGCAAGCCTCTGTTTTGTCTATTTTATCAACGGGTTTCGCAAACTTGAATTTACCAAAAAAGATGTCAAATACATTCTTCTGCTCACTTTTTTTGAGCCATGCCTTTACTTTGTTTTTGAAGCCAAAGCACTGCAACTCACCACCGCTTCGCAAGCAGGTATGATTACTTCTATGATGCCTCTTATGACCGCCATAGCAGCGAGTTTTGTGCTTAAAGAGTACCTAAGCAAACGTGTGGTCATAGGCTCGGCATTAGCCGTAGCAGGAGCTGTTTGGCTCAGTCTTGGAGCGCAAAGCAGTGAGCATGCAAGTAACCCTCTTTTAGGCAATTTCCTAGAATTTTGTGCGATGGTCTGCGGTACGTGGTATGCCATCTCCGTGCGATACCTGAGCCAAAGGTTTTCAGCACTCTTTCTCACTGCTATTCAAGCATTCATTGGCACGATCTTCTTTGCACCACTTGCTCTGTGGGAGTATGTGACACTTCCGATGAGTATCACATGGGAAGTATTTAGCTGGATGTGTTATCTGGGGATTGTCGTTACGCTTGGAGGGTATGGCATGTTCAACCTCGCCCTGAGCCGCATCGAAGCGAGTCGAGCTTCCGTGTTTGTCAACCTCATTCCTGTTTTTACGGTTTTGTTGGCATACCTTCTTTTAGGTGAAGTGTTGACACAAACCGAAATGATGGCAAGCTTTGTGATTTTTGGGGGAATTATTATCTCTCAACTGCCTAGATTTAGAGCGAAAGAGAAGTTAACGTAGACTTTACATGTAAAGATAAAATCGATCTATTTAAATACGCTCTGAGGCTTATATCCTCAGAGCGCATCCGAACTAAATGAACACCACACACGCCTCAGTTGCGCCATGCGCACCGATAACCAAAGACTGTTCAATGTCCGCTGTTTTTGATGGTCCACTGATGAAAAGACCAAAGATGTCTTTGTCACCAAAGCGTACTCTCGTGTAAGCTTCGTGCATGCTGTGGACGATCTCACCTTTGGGAACAATGATCATTAACTTTTGAGCGATGAAGTAAAGTGCACGATGCCTTGCATCGGCCTCTTTAACCCATACGGCACCGTTTTCTGCCACGGCAAATTCACCTTTAATGATCGCCAAATCCACATCTTTAAGCGTATGCGGATCGTCTGTTGCATTCAGTTCTTTGGTGTTTACATGTAAATCTTCTACGGTTGAAACGATGACGGTTGCATCTTTGTAATGCTCTTTAATGTACGCTTCCACGGCTTGTTTATTTTCCAAATGAACCGCATTTCCACCCACACTAGATAGCGTTGTCGCAAATTTTGCATCCAAATCCTCATAGGTCGTATGAAGAATATTCACCTCTGGCAAAGCGTTTTCACTTCGAGGTTTGCCTTCTTTGATTGCTTTTAAAATGGCTTCGCGTGAACTCATTTAATACCCTTTTTCGCTTTGTAAAGTTCTTTAAAACTGTTTTTTGGGAATGGTGGTAACTCTCTATTTTTACCCCACAGATTGAATTTAGAATAAACAAGAAAACGCGGTAAAATAGGCACCATTTTACGCGCCATAAATCCTGCAAAGTCCATGAGTTTTGGACGACACATAAGCCATGTCGCCATCTTCAGCGCATTGTGTTTAACAGGGCTTAAATACCCCGCATCCACCACATCTTGGCGCTTTAAGTAGAGCTGATCTGCCAAATCTACCTTAACAGGGCAAACGTTAGAACATGAAAAACAGAGCGAGCAGGCAAACGGCAAACTGTAGTATTTTTTAAGATCACGACTAGGCGCAAGTGTAGAGCCAATCGGGCCAGGAATGACATACCCGTAACTATACCCACCACTTCTTCGGTAAATCGGACATGTGTTCAAACACGCGCCACAACGAATACACTGAAGTGATTTGACGTAACGTTTATCGGCAAGAATTTTGGATCGCCCGTTATCCACGATGACAACATGCATCTCGCCACCTTCTACGGCTCCATGATAATGTGAAGTGTACGTTGTAACAGGCTGACCTGTCGCACTGCGCGCAAGTAAACGTGTAAAGACACTTAGGTCTTTAAGGCGAGGAATGATCTTCTCAATGCCCATACACGCAATATGAAGCTTTGGCAAACTTGCACCCAAGTCGGCATTTCCCTCATTGGTACACACGACAATGCCACCTGTTTCAGCAATGGCAAAGTTAACTCCCGTCATAGCAGCATCCGCACCCACAAATTTTTCACGCAAATGCGCACGTGCGGCACGTGTCAAGTATGTTGGGTCGGAGTTGCCTTTTTCAGTTTTTAAGAACTTCTCAAAAGTGGTACCAACATCCTCTTTTTTAAGGTGGATTGCTGGAAGAACGATGTGAGAAGGTGGTTCGTTACGGAGTTGAACAATGCGTTCACCGAGATCAGTATCGACCACTTCGATGCCATTTTTTTCAAGGTAAGGGTTGAGATGGCACTCTTCGGTGAGCATGGATTTGCTCTTAACGATCATTTTCACATTTTTAGCGCGTAAAATGTCTAAGACAATTTGATTGTGTTCTTTCGCATCTTTTGCCCAATGCACATGAATACCACGTTTTAAAGCATTTTGCTCGAAGATTTCAAGGTATTCATCAAGATTACTAAGTGTGTGCGATTTGATTTTATCGGCGGTGTTACGAAGCTCTTCCCACTCGTCCAAACTTTTCGCTTGTGTGTCACGCTTCACACGCACGAACCAGAGCGCTTTATCATGCCATTTCATGCGCTCTACGTTACTGGCAAATTTATCGGCAAGTTCTGGGTGGTTATGGCTCATTTGACATCTCCTGCTAAAATTTGGGCGATATAAATGGTTTTTAGAGGCATCTTTTCGCGATCAATCACGCCTTGCATATGCATCAAACACGACATGTCCACACCGGTGATGTACTCGCTTCCAGCATCAAGATGATCTTGCAAGCGTGCTCGTCCCATCGCCACACTCATCGCCTCTTCAGTGATGGCAAATGTTCCACCAAAACCACAGCACTCATCTTTGCGAGTAAGTTCTGAGTAGCTAATGCCTTCGACTTTATCGAGTAAATTTTTGATTTTTGAAAATTCGGGTACATTCTTCTCACTCATACTTGCCATGCCAAGTTCTCGGTGAGCATGACAGCTGTTGTGGATACCCACTTTGTGATGAAAGGTAGCATTCATAGAAGTTGGTTTGATGACATCGTGCAGAAATTCGATCAGTTCAAAGGTATGGCTTCGCATACGCTCAAACCCCTCACGCCCCTCTAAAAACTGAGCATAATTATGACGTATCATACTGACACAGCTTCCACTGGGTGCTACGATGTAGTCATAGTTCTTGAAGATTTTAAAGAAGCGCTCGGCTAGAACGGCTGTCTCTTTGGCGCAACCTGTGTTGGCTTGTGCTTGTCCGCAACATGTTTGTTCCAGCGGATACTCCACATCTAACCCCAAATTCTCCAGCACTTTAAGCGTTGCCATGGAGGCTTCAGGGTATAACTCGTTCATAAAACAGGGGATAAAAAGACCTATTTTCATATATACTCCGTTACCATAATTTTTACATTTGACTTCTTTTCGTAAGCTATGCAAGAAATCTACTGTATCGTAACAACTATGTCACACAAACGTATGATATTTTCTATGAGCCTAATATATTTTGTAAAATGATTTCAATAAGTAACACTCCCGCAAAGAGAGCGAGAATAACAGCTAAGAGTTGTCCTTTTTTCATCGTGTTCCCATCATCGAGATGTTAAAGCTAATTTGATAGCTAACGCTGCAAAGACAGTACCTGCAACGCGATTGAGGATCTTCTCACCATTTTTAGTTTTGCTAAACCAGCTTCCTACACGACCTGCAAGCAGTGCGATAACCGTAAAAACCACAAAGGCACAGAGCATAAAAAGCGCACCCAGCGTAAAAATTTGCCCTGTTACATTGCCCACTTCGGGGTTCGTAAATTGTGGCAGAAACGCTAAGAAAAAGATGGAGACTTTGGGGTTAGTGATGTTCATGAAAATACCACGTTTATAGAGTGCTTTGAGACTTAGTGGGCTTTTATCGGACTCTAGTTTACTCTTACTGGCATCTTTAAATGCCATAAAAGCAAGGTATAAAAGGTATGCAGCGCCCACAAATTTGAGAATCGAAAATGCAAAAATGGATGTTTGAAATATCACGGCAACACCAAGAGCTACGGCAGTGGTGTGAAAAACCAGTCCGCTGCAAAGTCCCAATGCTATGACAATGCCTGAGCGGCTTCCTTTCGTCATTGACTGTGTGAGTACAAAGAGTATGTCTGGTCCTGGGGCAAGTGCTAACAAGGTTGAAGCAGTCACAAACATCACAATGGTTTGAAGCTCAAGCATTACAATCTCCTTTTACATGTAAATATTTAAGATGATAAATTGTACCGCCAAATGGCTTAGACTATGACTTCAAAAATTAAAAAAACTTTTTCATACATATCTTTTCTCTACCTTATTTTAGAAACGGTCCATTTTAGAAACGATATTAAAAAAATCGCAGTATAATAAACTCGGTTTCTCACCATAAATTCATTTTACAAAAACTGATAGCACCAAAGGTGCTTGGGCATTTTGCCGAAGGAAACCTAGTGTTAACGTAGTCTTTAAAGCTTTGCTTGAAAGACATGCAAAGGGTTCTTTCAGAACTCTATAGAAAGGAGACACCATCGAAACAACAACTTCTTACTCTTTGATTGAAGAGACTTGGCATAGTATTACACACGGTATTGGACTTTTATTGAGTGTGAGCGCATTGACATTATTGTGCGTTTTTGCAGGACAAAGTGGTGATGGAGCCAAAATTGCCAGCGCGCTTGTTTTTGGACTTTCATTGATCGTCATGTATGGCGCTTCGACACTTTACCATGCCATTCGCATTCCTAATATCAAAGCCATTTTACGCCAATTTGACCATTGTGCCATTTACATTTTGATAGCAGGAACGTATACACCCATATCCCTTTTAGCGATTCAAGGAACTGTGGGATGGATACTTTTTGGTATTGCATGGGCGATTGCAGCTTTTGGTATTTCACTCAAGATTTTTTACCCACAACGTTTTCATAAACTCTCTTTGAGCTTATATGCACTGATGGGATGGATGGTGATTTTTGCAGTAGAGCCTCTACTCGAAAATCTAACGCTTTTACCGTTATGCTTACTTTTAGCAGGAGGCGTTACGTACACAGTGGGTATCATCTTTTATGTTTGGAAAAGCCTTGCATACAGCCATACCATCTGGCATTTTTTTGTATTGGGTGGATCTACATTTCATTTCTTTGTCGTTTTAATGCTTATTTTAGATACTTCGATATGATTCGTTTCAAGAGATTTACCGTCAAATTTTTATACAATATCTTCATTAAGCTACAACAAGGGATGCTATGAATATCTACGAATACGCGATGCAACTAGAACTTGATGGGGAGCGCTACTATCGCGAACTTGCCGAAAAGATAGAAGATAAGGGCCTCAAAAATATTTTTGTGATGTTAGCAGAAGAAGAGGTCAAACACTTTATTATTTTTGAAAAAATGAATAAACAACAATCGTTTGTTGCACAACATCCAACCAATTTAATGAAAAACACGCTCTCATCGTTTCGTAGAATGCGTGAAGAAAATCCGAATTTTTATTTTTCACAACAGTATGTTGACTCTTTCAAAAGCGCACTTCGTACCGAACAAAACAGCTATCAATTTTACCTTGAAAAAGGAAATATGCTCGAAGAAGGCGAACAGAAAGAGGCATTTTTACGTATAGCGGAAGAAGAGAAGGAACATATGATTTTACTTCAAAATCTTCTCACATTTGTCATGGATCCACATCAATGGATCGAAAGTCATGAACTCAAAATGCCTTTGTAATCTTTTAGAGACATTAGTGAGTCATAAAGTAATTAAGCTTGATTCTTTATCAGATTTTTATCATAGATTTCCTATAAAATTGATAGAGATTTATCCTATCTAAAAATCAAAACAAGGGGCGTGCGATGAATGTCTACGAATACGCGATGAAAGTCGAAAAAGATGGAGAGCATTACTACCGAGAACTTGCAACAAAAACCAATGATGCAGGGGTAAAGTCAATTTTGACAATGTTGGCCGACGAAGAGGTAAAGCACTACGCTTTGTTTGAGAAAATGAACAAAAACCAGATCATTCCGACACAACCCAGTGTTGATATTTTCAAACACACTAAAAACATGTTTGAGAAAATGCAAAAAGAGAATAAAAGTCCAAGTTTTAGCCAAGATCAAATAGAGTTTTACAAAAGCGCTCTGCTCTCTGAAGAAAATAGCTACAAATTTTACACCGAAAAAGCACTGATGCTTGAAGAAGGAGAACAAAAGAAGGCATTTTTACGCATTGCAGAAGAAGAGAGAGCGCATTATGTTCTCTTGGAAAATTTGGTTGAGTATATCTCTGCACCTGAGAGTTGGGTAGAGAGTGCTGAATTTAACCATCTTAGCACTAAATTTGTACAAAAAACAGCATTGTTATAATCTTCAATAGACCTTGCGAAAGAGATGCTCTGTGACATCTCTTTCGTACTTTCTTAGATCAATTTATCAAATCCTATCTTTTTCTTAAAGCTCTCAATCCCCACGGAAATGACCAAACAAATACCTAAAAGCACCGCAAAAATCAACAGAGGATTTTTAAAGCTATAGATAAACGTTGGAAAATAGTAATAATAAATAAAGGTATGAAATAAAAAGATATTAAACGAATGCGCGCCTACAAACTCTAATGCCCTCTTTGCCCACGAAGAGAAAACAATGAGCTCCGTTGTCCAAAGAATGAGTAAAATCCCAAAAAAAGCATCGGCTCTTATGCTGTCAAAAAGCCAGCCATTTTGCCTATACCACGCTGCAAATGCCGTAAAAATCGCCAGCGTTAAAAAACGCCATTTACCTTGTTTGTCAAACCAGATGAGCATTTTAACAAAGCCATCTTTGAACGAAAGATAAACACCCACAGCAAACGGGAAAATCCAGTCATTGACCAATGGAATCGGAACAAATAAGAGCAAAGCAGCCAAGGCTAAAAACCAAAGATGAAATTTTTTCGTCAACGTATAAACAAAAGGGAAGATCGCGTACAACACGATGACAAGGCTCATAAACCACCATGTCGCGTTATAACCATAACTCACCCACGTAAACATATGAAGCCCTAGCATCTGAATGACGAAACCTTGAAAAACATGCTCACCGTAAACACTTGAAAGCGTTCTTCCCATAAACCATGCCCCGATGGGCACAAAAATAAGCGCGATTAGCCAGTAGTTCATGTACAGTTTCAGTAAACGTCGTTTGTAAAAAGCCCCTACGTCAAGCCCTCTTTTCTTCACAGACTCTGCCAAACCATAACCGCTTAACACCACGTAAATGCCCACACACACTTTAGCTAAAAGCGCTGTTTGAAAAACAAACAAACCCTCTTCAGGCTTCTCATAGAAAAGGTGGTGCCACAAGATGAGCATCAGCGCCATTCCTTTACTCGCATTGGTGATGGAGACATCAAACTTTTCTAAAACCATGCCCGCTCCTCTAAATTTTTGCGTACAATTTTTCTAAGTTCTCCTCGATAGCATCGTCTTTATACACTGCACTTATCAGCGAATACATTGCAATGTCATAGCGCGAAAGCAACTCTATATTTTCCTCATTAATGCCACCAATCGCACAAATAGGAACATTCAATTTTTCTTTTGCCACTTTAAGCACTTCAGGATCTACCACTTTGGCATGGGGTTTGGTTGGGGAAGGAAAAAATGAACCAAAAGCGACATAGTCTGCGCCTAAACTAGCATACTTTTGCGCGCGCTCAATGTTACCGTAACAGGAAACTCCGATGATTTTATCTTCGCCTAAAAGTGCGCGTGCTTCTTCGTAACTCACATCATCTTCGCCTACATGTAAACCATCAGCATTGATTCTATAAGCGATCTCTAAACGATCATCAATAATAAATACCGCTTCATACACATCGCACAAGGCTTGAAGCCTAATGCACTGCTTCTCAGCCTCTTCATCTGTGGCATATTTATCGCGGTACTGAATGACATTGACACCAGATTTTAAAACACGTTCTACTTGTTCAAGCATACTCTCTGTGGGAGTTAGTGTTGCGTCAGTGAGGACATAAAGTCCTTTGAGGAGTTCTTTGTTTAGCATGGACACTCTCTATTTTTTTTAACAAAGATTGTACAGACTCAAAGCTTAAATTGCCCACGTAGTGACACACGACGTGGGCAAAGAGAATCGTTTACGACTTAAACTTGCCAAGCTCGTTGTTGAGATTTTCAGTCATAACATGTAAATGTTCACTGGCTTGAGAAACATTGTCGATGCTTCCCACATTCTCTTTAGAGATCACATTGATCTTTTCGATTTCATCCACGATCTTTTTGATTTTAGACGCTGTATCAATAAAGTCATTAACCGTATGGTGTGATTCATCAATGGTTTTATGAATGATGTTTGCGACATTATTCATACCATCTTGCAGTTCTATTGAAATAGATGCAAGGGCATTGACTTCTTGTGCATTTGCAGTAATGTCTGTATTGGCATCCATAATAGATTGAACAACGACATTGATGGTTGCATCAATCTCTACCAAGCTCTTTTGCGTTCGTTCAGCAAGTTTACGTACTTCATCGGCAACAACCGCAAAGCCTCGTCCATGTTCACCTGCACGTGCCGCTTCAATCGCAGCATTAAGGGCAAGAAGGTTTGTTTGATCAGCAATATCACGAATGATATTGAGGACATCTTTCACTTCATTAGCATTATGACTGACGGTATTCAGACGTTCTGCTAAACCTTGCTCTTTGGCTGCGGTTGCTTGCATGGTGTGTTCAAGTTGTTCTACTTTAGTTTTAACATCTGAAATGTCTTGTTGGGTATCACTGAGTGCTTTTTGAGAGTCTTTAGCTTTTACAACAGAGCATTCAATGGATTTGACTAATGCAATACCTTCTTCTTTGGTATTTTCAACAATTTTAGATTCTGTATCCACATTTCTTACAACTTCAGATGCTGTTCGTGAGAGTTCTTCTGAGATAGAAGCATTTTCATTACTAATCGTTTTAGACTTTTTCACAATCTCATGGAGTTTTTCAATGAACTTGTTAATGTTACGAGAAACTTGTGCAAATTCATCATTGGCAGTAGCTTGAAGTCTTTGTCTAAGATCACCTTCTGCACTTGAGAGTTCTTTGACTACATCATTGAGGTGATCAAGCGGGCGTAGAAGGGCTTTTATCAAGATGATCATGATTCCGATTGAGAGGATTAGCATGATGAAACCAACGATCATGAGCTCTTTAATTTGGGCACTTAGGAAACTGTAAGCAACCTCTTTATCAAACGTAATGCTTGGTGTCCAACCTGTTTCAATCGAAACTTTAAAGGCAAAAATCTTTGCATCACCGTTGTAGGTATACTCGATCAAGCCATCTTTTTTTCCATCAAGTTTTTTGGTCAGTTCAGGCAATATTGAAGGTAACTCTTTTCCCAACAAATCTTTATTTGGATGTGCGATAATCACTTGTTTTGTGTCAAACAATACGCCATAACCGCCGTTGAAATTAACATCGGCTGTTGCTTTGACTAATGTATCCAGCGCTATATCCATAACCACTGCACCCAAGAATGTACCATTTTTAAAGATAGGCGCCATAAATGAGACAATCAGTTTGTTCGTTGTTGCATCGACGTACGCGTCGGTTACGCCGACTTTGCCAGAAGCTTTTACGGTTTTATACCATCCTCTAATGCGCGGGTCATACCCAGCAGGTAAAGGTGTACCCGTACCTGTGATCGCTTTTCCTGTTTCTAAACCCACCGTTGTATCAAAGCCACCCAGTGTTTTTGTCGTTTCTTGAAGTCTTGCGCGAATATCCGCTTCGTCCATTGTAGAAATATCCGTTAATGTCCTAGCAGAACTGTCCATCCCACTTTTCTTACCTGCCGCCCAAACATCGATATAATCGGTCAATGCACGTGACGCCATCTTCAAACTAGCTTCAATTTGAACCACACTGTTCTTTTTCGTATCCATATAGCTTATTGCACTAAAGATACTCAAACTTAAAAACATTAGCACTGAAATAGTCAAGATGATTTTGGCTTTAAATGACATACATGCTCCTTACAAAGGTTAATTTCAATTCAAATTATACCCCCTGTTACGTTACAATGGCGTTACAAAAATGCTTAAAATTCAACCTATGGTAATAATTTCGCAATAACTTTTATTTACACTTCTCCTTAACTTTCGTTATGGAGTCTTTTATGCCTCAAACTTTGATCAGCTATCTTAAACAACTCTCAATTGCTCATCGCTTTTATCTTGGATTTTTAACCATTTTTGTCTCTTTTTTAGTCATGGGTGTTATTTACAGTATGAGTTTCTTTCACAACCAACGTTTTTTTGACGAGCAGATTATGCAGTCGCAAACCCTTAAAACCAATCTTGAAGAGACCACGAATGTTAACGCCAAAACCATTTTAGACTTTTCATCACTTGAAACGCAAGCCAAAGAGGTAGGTCAACTCTACAATGACCTCTCAACACTTCGCAATATTCGCAATGACCTCACAACACTAAACTTCAAACCATCCCAGCAACGCAAACTGGAACGCTTGATGGATGACCTCATAGCATGGCAAAACACCACCGCAGGGCAACATCCTTTCATTGCACCTTATGCTGGTCAATTTACCATTTTAGCGCAGCTTATGCGAACCAATCCTAACGAAGATGCGGTACGAGACATTGCCTTGGTTATTGAAGATATTACAGGAAAGGTCATTGAAGAAGCACTTGCATTTAATGAAAAAACGCAACAGGCAATGGCAGGTGTAAAAACCAATCTTACGCATCTCAATGCCAATCTGACACGTGATACCAAGGAACTTGAAAAAAGTAACCAAGCCTTAGTCGCACTTCACGATGCCAACCATACGTATACTTTTTATCTTGCCATCGCTTCACTCCTATTTATAGTAACATTGCTCTTTTTATTATTAGCGATTCGCCTCATCGTCATTGAAACGATCAAAATGCGTGACTACTTACAAACCGTCATCGAAGATGCCAACCATATAGACTTTCGACAAAAGATTAAAACCGTTGCGGAAAACAGAGATGAGTTAGATGGTATCGCACGCGTGATTAGCTCTGTCTTTAACAATGTCGAGCAAACCATCATTCGTATCTCGGACATCGGATACAATGCCCATAATTCAGCGCAAAGCTTGCAAAAAACCTCTCAAACACTGCTTGGAACCATTCACGCGCAAGAGAGTAGCATCGAAATTATGCGTCGCCCCATCGCAACACTCAAACAAACACTGAGTGAATCAGAAGGTGTGAGCGAGCAAACCAGAGACGTGCTTCAACAAAACATGGGCGTTATGGGGCATTTTATGAAAGATTTGGAAGCGCTTCATAACGATGTACAAGAGAGTAAAAAAGAGCAAAATGCTGTGAATGTCCAAATGTTTGAACTTACCAAACAAGTGGATGAGATGAAAAATGTCTTTAACCTCATCGACGAGATCGCCGAACAAACAAATCTTCTAGCCCTCAATGCTGCGATTGAAGCGGCGCGTGCAGGAGAACACGGGCGAGGATTTGCCGTCGTGGCTGATGAAGTGCGTAAACTTGCCGAACGCACCCAAGAGAGTTTAGGAAACATTGATGTTATCGTCAAACACATCATCGAAGGGGTTGGAAGCAACACCAAAAGGCTCAATCATGTGGGCATTTTGATGGAAGATACCAGCAAACGCATGGCATCTTTAGGAAAGATCGCAACGAGCACGCAACAAGAGATCACCCATTCACTCGATGTTGCGAATCAAGCCGTTAGCCTCTCACATTCAGTATCACACAATGTCAACACACTCATAACCCAAATGCAAGAGACCTTGGCGCTGAGCGTCACCAACCGTGGCAATGGGCAAGCTGTTTCCAGTGTGGCTGAAGAGCTGTTTGAGATTTCCCATACACTCACCAAACTCCTCTCCAAGTTTTTACACCACGAGAGCGCTACCCTAACGCTTGAAGAGAAAAAAGAACGGCTTAAACTCGCCGCTTAAATCTTTACATGTAAAGAATTCTCTCTATGTTTTGGGATCACGCCCACTTACACTTTAAGCATTTGGATAAAATGGTATTTGCTCACGCTGATACCGTTGGCTATAACATCAATGGAGCGCTTCTTCATTTAATACGTTGCGCAACCGTACACTTGGAAGTTTTGCAAAAGAGCCACCAACTCTTTTTTAATCTTTACATGTAACGCTAAATTATCTCTATTTTTCAAAACATCACAAATGCGATGCGCGATCAACTCAAACTCTTTTTCTTTCATACCCAGTGTCGTTAATGCAGCAGAACCGATGCGGATACCTGAGGTCAATTTTGCACTTCTTGTATCGCCTGGAACACTGTTTTTATTGACCGTTATACCCGCATTTTCTAAAGCAATACTCGCCTCTTCACCTGAAAAATCCTTGTTCAGTAGTGATACCAAAATCAAATGGTTATCGGTTCCACCACTGACCAAATCAAAACCTCGCTCAAGCAAGACTTCGCCCAAAACGCTTGCATTACGTTTGACTTGCTTGGCGTAATCTTTCCACTCTGGCTTTAATACTTCACCAAACGCCACCGCTTTTGCTGCAATGACATGCAACAGTGGACCGCCTTGGATTCCTGGGAAAATGGCAGCATTTATCTTTTTTGCAAACGCTTCATCGTTTGTCATAATAACACCACCCCTAGGACCGCGCAATGTTTTATGGGTTGTCGAAGTGACGATATGCGCATGCGGAAAAGGACTCATATGCTCACCCGCGGCGACAAGACCGGCAACGTGCGCGATGTCAGCAAATAAAATCGCACCAACCGCGTCTGCAATCTCTCGAAACTTGGCAAAATCAAGCTCACGCGCATACGCCGAAGCACCGCATACGATCATTTTAGGTTTGACAATCTTCGCTATCTCCATTACCTTGGCATGATCAATATAACCATTTGCATCGACACCGTAACTAAACGATTGATAGTTCTTACCCGAAAAACTCACTTTCGCACCGTGCGTTAAGTGACCACCTTGCTGTAAATCCATACCCAATAATTTATCATTTGCGTTTAAAAGTGCCGCATAAACCGCGCCATTGGCTTGGCTACCCGAATGGGGTTGCACATTGGCATAGTTGCATCCAAAAATCTCACAGAGTCTGTCAATCGCAAGTTGCTCGACCTCATCGGCACATTCACAACCGTTGTAATACCGCTTTTGTGGGTAACCTTCAGCGTATTTGTTGGTAAAAATACTTCCTGTTGCTTCCATAACAGCACGTGATGTGAAATTCTCACTCGCGATCATCTCAAGATGCGTGGCTTGTCTGTCAAACTCATTGTGAAGAATACGAAAAACAGCATCGTCTGCTGTGGATAAACGATCATTGTTGATAAAACTCATCTGATCTCCTTTTGGGTTGATGAGAGACAGTTTAGCCATAAATGTTCTTTCACTCAATCCAAAAATTGCTAACTTGTTTTCATCAGAGCAATTTTTGGATTGTTGTATTTTTACAATTCCAATACAATGACACAAAAAAGGAGGATGTATGAGACATAGAACAAAAACGCATCTGCTATCATTGGAGCAGATAAAAGCTTTATTTGAAAGCGCAAAAGTTGGCAGACTCGGCTGTGTAAAACAAAACGGTTATCCTTACGTTGTACCCATGCATTTTGTATATTTAAATCATAAAATATATATGCACGGATTACCCAAAGGGCAAAAAATCGACATTCTAAAATCAAATCCAAAAGTATGTTTTGAGATTGATGAAATGATCTCATTGCTCGATAAAGATGTTGAAAACCCTTGTGATGTTAATACAGAATTTAACAGCATTATTCTCCAAGGAGAGGCAACAATAGTGGATAATTTTGACGAAAAGAAAGAGGCTTTATCTAAAATAGTGGAAAAATTCACTCCGCATTTAATGCATAAAGAACTGCCAGAAAATATGATTAACGGAACAGCTGTTATTAGAATTGATATAGAAGAATTCGTCGGAAGATATTATTTATAAGAGGGCTAAACTTTTAATTTTTCCCGATCTTCTCTTTACATGTAAAAAAGTTCTAAAATCAATTTGACCTATTACATACCATAGTAACAGGTCAAATCTCTATTTTAAGATTTAAATTGCCCCAATTTATGATTGAGATTTTCAGCGAGTTTTGAGAGATGATCGGCAGCACTGGCTATTTCTTCTACACTTCTGGCATTTTCACTGGTGATACTATTAATATTGGTCACAAGATCAACAATTTTATCCGTATCATTCACAATTTTATTGGAGTTCTTAGCGCTCATCGTCACGGACTCTATACTCTCTTGCATAACGGAAGTTGTATGGGTAATGGTATCTCCCACATTGATTGAAATAGATGCCAAATGTCTAATATTTTGAGCATTTTTACTCATTTGCTCAGAAGAATTAACGATGGATTGGACGATGACATTAATCGTTGCATTAATCTCAGTCAAAGAGGTTTGTGTTCGTTCTGCTAGTTTTCGCACTTCATCAGCCACGACAGCAAATCCACGCCCATGTTCACCTGCACGTGCAGCTTCAATAGCAGCATTAAGAGCAAGTAGGTTTGTTTGATCGGCTATATCAGAAATAACGGTTAGAATTTGCTTCACTTGTTCAGCATCTTTACTCATCTGTTCTAACTGCTGTGCAAGAGCTGTTTCGGATTCACTGGCAAGTTCAACTTCATTTTTGAGTATCATCACTTCATTCTTTGCAAATTCTAGCTTCTCTCCAGCCACGCCAATACTTTTTTTCATTGATTCGGAAAGTAAATCTGTTTCTTGAACAAACCTTTTGATGGAGACTATCTCTTCAATGGTATTATTGACAATGACCGTACTATGCTCTGCATTACGACCTATTTGCATACTGGTCGTGCTTAGCTCATGCGATACGGAAGCATTTTCGTTGGATGAGTGTTTAACATCATCAATAATGGCTTCTAAGGTACTGACTAAGCTATTGAAACTCCGAACAATCTCTTCAATCTCATTTTTCTTACCGTACTTAATGCGGAACTTCAACTCTTTGTTTTGGACAAAGCCTGCAATACTATCTCGAATGAGTGAAACACCTTGCATAATGTTGTTTCGTATTGCAATTCCAAGACCAATAACACATACCACAATAAGAGATGACAACATAATCAAAATAGTCATTGCTCTACTTTTTACAATAAGTGCATCTTCCGCATCTTTACTAGCCAATTGTTTAATGTAATCCATATGATCATTAATTACGTCTGTTAGGTCCATGATACTCTTGTCGTTCTGCTCCATAAGTTCTAGCGCTTCATCTTGCTTGCTTTCAAGTCCAAGCTGGTACAGTTTGTCAACAAGTATTGCAAATTGAGCAAACATTGTTTTTTCTTTTGTATACATTTCTCGGTCTTTTGGATCTGAAATAAATAATTCGTATTGTTTGAAACTTTCTTCCACATTCGATTTGTAACTAAGAGAACGCTCTCTAATTCTTTTGATTTCCTCTTTATTTTGGAGAGCAACAAATTTCCATGAAGCAATTCGGAACCGATAAAAATTATCTTGTAGGTCTATCAAGATATGCGTACTAGGTAATATCGTAACATTACATGTATTTGTTTTTTCGTACACCGCTTCCATTTTTTGTATGGCAATCGTAAAAATGCCAACAAGCCCAAAAATGGCGATGGCTAGCATTGTTAATAATTGTTTTGAAATACTCATTAACTTATCTCCCTTTTAATTACTTTATTGGTAACACTGGCAATCTACAGAATAAGGAATCTTACACCATATTACTTTTTCTTGGCATATTATCACTATAATGTTACTTATATATTACCTTGCATGCTTTATTAGAAAAGAGATATTACATAAAGTTTATAGCATGGAAATAGCTTTTACTTCGAAGAAAACAAAAGAGTATGAATATTAAACTTTTCACTTTTGCTCTCTCTACCTTCCTCTCTTTTTTTCTTTACATGTAAAACTTTTTTGAGATGTCCTATCAATTTAAGCCATTTCTAACTTGAGTTGCAATAACATATGAGCAATTGTTCATATGAACATTTATAAAGATACATCAAAGGATTTAAGATGGGCGATGAATTTTGCAGTTGCAACACGCTTCATGAAAATATCATAGAAATTGTCAAACAAAAGATGCCCCAAGAGGAGAAGCTTTACGACCTTGCCGAACTCTTTAAAGTCTTTGGCGACACCACACGTGTAAAGATCATCTCGGCACTTTTTGAAGCGGAGATGTGTGTCTGCGACATTGCAGAGCTTTTAAGCATGACACAATCTGCCATCTCTCACCAACTTCGCGTCCTGCGTCAAGCAAGACTTGTCAAACACCGCAAAGAGGGAAAAGTCGTCTTTTATTCACTTGATGACGAACACATCAAAACCATCTTTAACCAAGGCTTAGAACATATATTAGAACCACGAGGATACGACAATGCAATTTCATGACAAAGTACCCCAAGTGTGCTCCACGACAACGGATAGCTGTTGTTCAAGGTGTAAACCCATCGAAACCCATTCACACGACCATGACCACCATCACGAAGGGTTTGATGACACAAGCTTAAAAGAGATGCTCAAATCGTGGCATTTCATCACGTTCTGCATTGGTGCGGTGCTGTTTATCTCCGCTGTTTTGATGGACGAAAGCAACCCACTTATGTTTTGGACCTATCTGATTAGCTTTTTCTTAGTCGGTGGCGAAATTCTTTACATGGCAGTCACTAACCTTTTTAAAGGTCATGTTTTCGATGAGAACTTTTTGATGGGACTTGCCACGGTAGGTGCGTTTAGCATCGGTCAATACCCTGAAGGTGTTGCGGTTATGCTCTTCTTCCGCGTCGGTGAATTTTTCCAAGACTTAGCCGTTGCTCGTTCACGCAAATCCATCACCAAATTGATGGACATACGCCCTGACTTTGCCAATTTACAAACCGATGAGGGTGAGCAAAAAGTAGCCCCGAATGACGTGAATTTGGGCAGTCGCATCATCGTTAAGCCAGGTGAAAAAATTCCACTCGATGGCATCATCTTAGAGGGTCGCTCTACGCTAGATACTTCGGCTCTTACCGGTGAATCTTTGCCAAAAGAGGTTTCAGTGGGCAGTGAAGTTCTCTCTGGCACTATCAATAAAACAGGCGTTATCATCGTCGAGACAACCAAGCTTTTCGCTGAGTCTACCGTCTCAAAAATCTTAGACCTTGTGCAAAATGCCAGCGCTAAAAAAGCAAAAACAGAGCAATTCATCACGCAGTTTGCCAAATACTATACGCCACTGGTCGTGATCTCCGCCGCCCTGCTCGCTTTTGTGCCACCGCTTCTTATGCAAGACGCGCTTTTAAGTGACTGGTTTAGACGCTCCCTTGTTTTCTTGGTCGTTTCATGCCCTTGCGCGCTGGTCGTTTCCATTCCGCTTAGTTTTTTTGGTGGTATTGGCGGAGCTTCTAAAAACGGCATTTTAGTTAAAGGCGGAAACTTCCTTGAAGCCCTCAATGGTGTTGATACCGTCGTTCTGGACAAAACAGGAACCCTTACCAAAGGCATTTTTAGTGTCACTTCCATCAAAACACTCAACGGGCATAGTGAAGCCGATGTTTTGCGTCTTGCGGCGTTAGCTGAAATGCACTCAAACCATCCCATCGCCCTTTCGATCAAGCGTGCTTACACAGAACCTTTGGAAGCCGTTGTAAGCGACTATGAAGAGCTTGCAGGCTATGGTGTCAAAGCGATCATCGACGGTAAAACCATTCTTGCGGGCAATGACAAACTCCTCCTTGAGCAAGGCATCGCGCATGAACCACTTAACACACCTGATACGGTTGTTTATGTCGTCATTGAAGGTGTTTTAGCTGGGTATCTCACCATCGCCGATGAGCCAAAAGAGGACAGTAAACGAGCTATTTTAGCCCTTCAAGCACTGGGTATTAAAGATATTGTGATGCTTACGGGTGACAATAAAGCTGCCGCTAAAAAGGTGGCAAAAGAGCTAGGCATTACTCATGTTGAGGCGGAGCTTTTACCACACCAAAAAGTCGAAAAACTCGAAGAAATTATGGCACGAAAAAGTGGCAAAGGTAAAACCGTTTTTGTAGGCGATGGCATCAATGACGCACCTGTACTAGCACGTGCAGACATCGGCATCGCGATGGGTGGTGTGGGCTCTGATGCTGCCATTGAAGCGGCAGATGTGGTCATTATGACCGATGAGATCAGCAAAGTTGCCACAGCCCTTAAAATCGCTCAAAAAACCCATGCCATCGTTTGGCAAAACATCGTCTTTGCACTGGGTGTTAAAGGGATTATTTTGATCATGGGAGCAATGGGAATTGCCACGATGTGGGAAGCTGTTTTTGGCGATGTTGGCGTTGCGTTGATCGCTGTTTTAAATGCCACACGCGTTCTAACTCATAAATAAAATATCACAAAACGCTCTTCGCAATGAGGAGCGTTTTGCTTTACATGTAAAGCACTAAATGATAGGCTGTTTACGCTTGGTGTAATACATAGAAGGCAAAACCAAACCAAAAGCAATGGCAAATAAAATACTAATCGCATGTAATCCATTTTGAATAAAGCTTGAAAGCAGGGCATCCGTGACCCCAACCGTATTCATCGTTACAAGGCTAATCATCATCTCATAAGCATACGTACCGGGAATCATCGGGATGATGGAGGGAACCGTGTAAACGGGTCTAGGCATCACGTAACGACGTGACCAAAAAACACCGATAATCCCAATAGCCGTTGTGGCAATAAACGTTGCAAGCTCAATGGAGAGATTATTGAACAGCAGCACTTCTCGGAAACCATACGTCACTGCACCACCCACAGCACACAAAGGTAGCGTTGAGCGCGGAACATTGAAAATCATTCCAAACCCGACAGCAGGAATTGCCGCCCACACGGAATTAAGTAAAAGTGTAAACCATGCCATCATTACCATCCTTTTATATCCAAAAGCCCCATGGCGAGCATGATCCCAAGAGAAGACATAAGGGTCAATAACGTCGCTTGTGTCCAACGCCCCCACCCCATGCTGATATACCCTTTAAAGGCATCAAGCATCGAGTTGATATACGGAAAACCCGGAACGAGGAGTAGAACACTGGAAGAGAGAACAACGCGCCCAGAGGAGCTTAACCCATGATAAAAAGAGAGACTGGCGATTATAGTACACACAAACGCGGTAAACGCAAAGACGATCAGCAAAGAGTAATTACGACTTGAGAGTGCCCTGCGTACCATCATACCCACAGAGGCTGCTAAAAAAGTAATCCAAAAACCCGGCCAATCCGCACCTTGTAAATGGCTAAAAGCTGCACACGAAAGCCCAATCATGGGAACAATCAACCAACTAGGATAAGGGTTTGCGTGAATGTTTGCAAGTGAACGCTCAACCATCATAATGTCACGAGGGTTTTGTTCCGCAGCAATGCAAATAGTAACGATTTGATGCACAATAGACATATTGATCGGCTGTTCATGCGCGCGTCTTGTGGTCGTGACCGAAGAATCGCCAATGAGTGTCGTTAAAACAATGGCGGAGGGAATCAGAGAAATTTCAATGGAAGTACACCCAAGCGCCACACCCAAACGAGACGATAACTGCTCGATCAAACGGCTTTCGGCTCCATATTCAAGGAGCATGACAGCAACGCGGACAACAATAGTAGTAATTCTGGTTTGTTCTTCCTTTGAGATCGTGGGAAATCCTTTTGATATTCTATGCATGAATCATAGTCTAAATAAGTTGAAACTTAAGAGATAAATTGCCTTTTATTTCATCATTTTAGTTTTAGCTTTACATGTAAAATATTTTGAGCGTGAAAAAGTTTACATGTAAAAGCTTTCTTTTTAAACATCGTACATAATCTTCCTTTCGCTACAATATCACAATTTGAATTTTGGAAATAGAATGAAAAGCCTCTGTAAAATTGCTATTGTGGCACTTACGCTCTTACATATCATCAAACTCTTTACGCCAATCAATCTTGTGCTCCTAACATTTTTTACACTTCTATTGCTTGTGTTTGGTCTTTCGATGCAAAAAAGAGGGTTTCGTAACATCACTCTGTTCTTTTTTACTTTAGGGATTGCCCTACTCGTCTATTTCGAGTTACCGTTCACCATTTGGATGAGCTCCCTTACCTCTATGACCAACATCATCGCGATTATTGTGGTAATGCAACTCTTTTCTATTCCTATCGAAGTGGGGCACTATAGCGACACCGTCGAGTATTGGCTCAAAAGACTCTTTAAAAAGGAGAGTTCGCTTTACCTTTTTGCCATGCTTGTAACCAACCTCTTCGCGAGCTTTTTGCTCTTTGGAACGGTTCCTGTGATGGTTTCACTCTTTAACAAAGCGCTTAAAAATAATGTTGCGCAGTACCAACGCTTTTTTGCAACTGCCATTATGCGAGGCTATACCCTTGCCCTCTTTTGGGCGCCGGGGGCGATTATCATTCTTTTGGTGATGCAGGTGACCCATGTTTCATGGTCGGAACTGTTTCTTCCAGGTCTTATTTTGAGTGTTATGGGGCTGTTGACTTCTTACGTGTTAGAGCACTCTACACGTTTGAATAAGCCTATCGTTTCGATGTCTGAGACACTGCATATCTCTTCTGGTATCGCGAAAAATGCGCCCAAACAAACCGTGCATATTATCCTTGTGATTATCAGCCTTATTACGTGTATATCGCTCTTTGAAAACTTCTCTATTGCAACGGGAACGGGGAGAATTTTACTCGCTGGACTCATCGTCTCAACCATTTGGATCGCTTATTACCGTAAACAGCCCGAACTCAAAACGGCGTTGAAAGACTACGGGGAGAGTGGCATCATGCAAGCGACGGATTTTTCCGTTTTCTTCATTGCGGTAGGTTTATTTGCAGGCGCCGTCGATCACAGTGGTATTTTAGGGTACATCCAACCCATTCTCCAAGAGAGTGTCAATCACCTTGGCATCTTTTCCATCATTGTCATCCCTCTTCTTTTTATCCTTATCTCCATCTGTGGTATTCACCCCTTGGTACTTGCGATTATCTTTGGCAAAATCTTATTGGCAGTTTCCCTGCCACTTCCTCCTGTTTCCATTGCATTGATTTTGCTTCTATCGGCTTCCATCTCCTTTATTATTTCGCCGTTTGCAGGAATGTCGTTGATGACAGCAAAGTATCTCAATGTCACCCCAATGGAAGTAGCACTTAAATGGAACAGCCTGTTTTGTATTCTCTTTCTCACAGAGGGGCTAATTTTTGCCTATCTGTGGTCTTTGTAAAGAGCGCTTTTTTCTTACATGTAACACTGCTTAAAAAATAATCATAAAACTGCCTTTTTGCCCTCTTGCTCTGCTTAATTTTGTGCTAAACTGCTTTTATGACATTAAAAATTCATTTGGTAAAAAGGAAAAGCACCAAAGGTGCGCGGGCTTTCTGCCGAAGAAAACATAGTGTTAACGTAGTTTTTAAAGCTTTGCTTTAAAAGCGTGTCAAGAGTTTTGAAAAAAAGGGCAAAGGTACAGGTTATGATTGAGTCAGAAAGTCCACTCTACGATGCTTTCAAAGGCATCTTAAACACCATCGACAAAAAACGCGTCCAAGAGTTGCTCGCCTACATGAATACCGAAGCGATCAACTTCAACCTTTTCAAAAACAACGCTTTTATAGAGCGAAAATTTCCCTTTGACATCATTCCTCGCATTGTCTCTTCGAGTGAATTTTCATACCTTGAAAAAGGGATACAACAGCGCATCCATGCACTCAATCTCTTTTTAGAAGACATCTATGGCGCACAGAAAATTCTTAAAGATGGCATTATTCCTAGCGAATTTGTCTTTTCATCCAAAGCATATCTGCCCGCTTTTGCCAACACGCCTGTGGCTAAAAACATCCGTGTGCATATTAGCGGTATCGACCTTGTTAAAAATAGTGTAGGAGATGGCTGGGTTGTGTTGGAAGACAACCTCAGAGTTCCAAGTGGCGTGAGTTACCCACTCTCTTTACGAATGCTAACACGTAAAGTATTTCCTGAGTTTTTTGAAAAACTGCCGATCCAAAGTGTGCAGGACTATCCTAAACGTTTAGCTGCAGCGATGGAACACGTCAGTACGGGTGGTATCAACGTCATCTTAACACCCGGTCGTTATAACTCTGCCTTTTACGAACACTCCTATCTTGCGAAAGAGAGCGGTGCTATCTTAGCCACAGGCGATGACTTGGTCGTTGAGAAAGACAAACTCTACCTCAAAACCTACAGCGGTAAAAAAGCACGTGTGGGTTCTGTGTATCGAAGACTTGATGATGACGCACTCGATCCTATCGAGTTCAACCCTGATTCCTTAATTGGTGTACCCAACATCACACAAGTGTACCGTGCAGGCAATGTTGCTTTGTTGAACAGCATTGGTAATGGCATCGCGGATGATAAAGGCATCTACTACTTTGTACCCGATATGATTCGCTATTACCTTAAAGAAGATCCAATCTTGCAAAATGCCCCAACATACTTGGCGTTTTTTGACAAAGATCGCCACCACATTTTGCAAAACATACGCAATCTCGTCATCAAAGATGTTGCAGAAGCGGGAGGGTATGGCGTTATCTTTGGTTCACTTCTGACAAAACCAGAACGTGAGAAGCTCAAAGATGCGATTAACGCAGAACCACGTCGTTTCATCGCTCAAGAGATCATCGAGTTTTATGACATCGAGTGTTTGGATGAAACAGGGGCTTTTTCACCACGCAAAGCAGACCTGAGGATGTTCTCGCTTTATGGTGAAGATATCTTCGTCTGGCCCGGTGGACTGACCCGTTTTGCTATGGATCCGACCAGCTACATCGTCAACTCCTCACAAGGTGGCGGTTTTAAAGATACGTGGATTTTAAAGGAGAAGCGATGATTCTCATATCACCTCAAAGTGCAGAACAACTTTACTGGATGGGTCGTTACATCCAAAGAGCAGAGAGTATGACTCGCCTTGTTATCCAACTTTTTGATAAAATACTCGACGTTGATTTTGATGATGCTAAAAATTTCTATGCCAGACTGGGCATTGAGCTTTCATACGACTCTTCGCAAGAATTTTTGCGCAAAAGTGTTTTTGATGTGGAGTATGCAAGTCTTATCTCTGTTATTAACTGTGCAAGAGAAAATGCGATTTTGACACGTTCCCACTTATCAAATCGTATGTTTAGCCGTATAAATGCTCTCTATCTTGCCTATCAAGCGGCAAAAGAAGAGCGTACTGTTTCCGTATTTTGGCTTGAATCAACCCTTAAAGAGCTTGATGCCATTTGGGGGAATTTAGAGCTTTCCCTCGTGGAAGCCAAAGAGTCACCTTTGATTCAATTTGGAAAGGTTGTGGAGAGGATGGATTTGAATATTCGTATGTATGACAGCATTGAAGCCGCCCTTTTGGATGTGGAAAAGCTCAATATTATTGCAGAAAAAGTTCGTCCAAACCATAAACATGTCGCCCTTTCATCGAGCAATAAATTTAAAACATTAGAAAAAATAAATTCAGTTTACGGAACACTGGCCTATGTCCATGAAAGTTAATTTCTCATACGCATTTACCCTTAATTTTAAAGAAGCCGTACGCAAGCATGCCTTTTGCTTACGTATGCTTCCCATCAGTAATGGTGTACAAACACTTCTTGATTGGGAGCTTCATATCAACAATGATGTGCCATTTTTCTTAACCAAAGATGGCTTTGGAAACGATCTGCTGTTTGGTACGATTGAAAAATTCCACCGCAATTTTGAAGCGATGCTCACAGGGAGTGTCGCCTTTCACGGAAGCTATCAGTACAAAGATAACGAGAATGCCGCTTTGTATCTGCACCCAACGACACTAACACCCTTTTCATCGCTATCGCATGATTATTTGGAGACGTTGATGCTTCCTCAATCACCGCTGAGTTTAACAAAGATGCTCAACCAAACCATTTTTCAAAACTTTGAGTATTTAGCGGGAGTTTCAACCACAACCTGTGATGCCGATGCTCTGCTTTTACGTCACAATGGTGTCTGTCAAGACTTTAGCCACCTGCTCATTACCCTCCTTCGCCTGAGTGGCATTCCTGCACGTTATGTTGCTGGGTTTATTGATGGCGAGGGTGAAAGCCACGCGTGGGTAGAAGCTTTCATTGATGGGTACTGGAGAGGGTTTGACCCAACCAATGGCGTTATGTTAGAACATCAGCCTTACATCAAAATCGCCCATGGACGCGACTTTATGGACTGCCGCCTTAACCGTGGTGTCTTTATAGGAAAGAGCCAACAAAATTTACATGTAAACGTTACTGTTGCAAGGGAAGAACAATGATAGAAGAAGTTTTTAGTGTCAAACTCCCCGTGGATGAGACGTTAAAACTCAAACGAAACCGTTTCAATCCACCCGACATCGCCAAGTCAACCAAGCGGATTTCCATCATCACGGGAACCCATGGCGATGAACTCGAAGGGCAATATGTCTGCTATTTGCTCATCAAATGGCTTCGGGAAAATCCCACTAAAATCAAGGGCATTGTCGATATATACCCTTCGATGAATCCTATGGGAATCGATAGTATCACACGCAATTTTCCTTTTTACGATGTCGATCTAAACCGTTCATTCCCTGGGCATACCGCGGATTTTCTGCCAGCACAAGTCGCCAATGCCATCGTTGAGACCGTTAAAGGAAGCGACTTTGCCATCGACATTCATGCGAGCAATATTTTTCTAAAAGAGCTTCCACAAATTCGTATTAGCCGCTCAAACGCGCATGATCTCGTACCTCTGGCTGAAAAGATTGGCATTGATTTTATCTGGGTACACGATGCGGTCACTGTTTTAGAGTCCACATTTTCGCATGCCCTAAACTCTGTGGGGACGAAAACCCTTGTGGTGGAGATGGGGGTTGGTATGCGTATTACCAAAGAGTATGGCGAAAATCTTGCTCGTGGTCTTTTAAACTTTATGGCACATGTGGGCATCATTGAGGAGCCAGTACATCCATGCAAAACCTCCGTTTCAACCCAAAACTCTTCGGTGCATTTTATCAATGCCTCTGATGCAGGTATTTTTATACCGACTCTTGAACATAATGTCATGGTCACAAAAGGTGAAAAACTGGGCGAGATCATCGACCCATTAGAAGGTGTCATCAAAGAGAGTTTACTAAGCCCTTGCGATGGGCTTTTGTTTACCATACGTGAATACCCTGTCGTCTATGAAGGTTCGCTTCTTGCACGCATTTTAGAAAATCCGATAGAGGTGAATGAATGAGAGAAGAGATACTGTGTGAAATCACCTCACTAAGCAGAGAGCCCCTACGCATTAAAGGGTTTCGTTTTGGCATTCCCAATAGCAAACCAAGCTGTGTTATTGTGGGACCCCTTACAGGTACGGCTATTGACCAACTCTGGGTCGCTTCAAGGCTTGTTCGCTTTTTACGCCAACAAGAGCTGGAAAACCCTGCTTTTATTAAGGGTGAGATTTTAGTCGTTCCCGCGGTCAATCCCTACTCATTTAATATGGGGAAATCCTTTTGGCCTATGGATAACACCGACATTGATGCCATGTTTCCAGGCTACGATAAAGGAGAGTCAACCCAACGCATTGCTGCCAAGCTTTTTGAAAAAATCAATCACTTTGAGTACGCCGTAGTCCTAGAAGCGAGAAAAGATCGCGCTGAGTGTATTCCTTACGTTAAGGTACTCAAAACGGGCTATGAAGATGTGAATGATGCACAAGCATTTGGGCTGGATTTCATTCACTACAAAGACCCCACACCTAGCGATACGGTTTCTTTGAACTATAACTGGCAAATTTGGAACGCGAAGTCTTTTTCGATCATTTCTGGTAAAAAAGGCACGCTTCGCAAAATAGAATCAACCAAAGTTTTTGATGCATTGATTCGCTTTTTAGCCAAAAAAGGGATTATCGATTATGCGGCCTTTGAAGGTGCCGTGGGTAATGTTATCACGTCAGAAGATATGGAAGTGGTCAAAAGCAATGCTGCAGGGCTTTTTGACGCCCTTACACCCATTGGTGAACACGTCGTTCATGGTCAACCACTCGCTCGCATTTACAACGCCTTGGATGGCTCACTTTTACAAACCATCATTGCACCTTGTGAAGGCATCGTCTCGTGTAAATACGACTATCCCCTCATCTTCCAAAATGCCGTGGCATTTCGCATCATTAAATTAGCGTTACCACACTAGTTTTACGTCTGCATGCATCATCGTGTTAAAATATTGACACGATGATGCATGTCTCAAATTCAATTCACAATCACATAATATTGAGAAAAACAGAACTTAGTTCCACTTGCTCTATAAGTGGATAATAAGTGCTTAAACAGGCAAAAGAAGAGCGTATTAAAGAAGACGATTTATCGCAAAAACATTTTTCCTCTTCGGGGATTGTATTTGCTATTTTATAGCCCTCTCCTTTGACTGTTTCAATGAGATCATGTGGAATTTTAGATCTTAATTGCCGCACTAATGACCGAATACGCTCTTCACTGACTGCCTCATCTTGGTAAACATAGTACTCAATTTCATGCGAAGAGACGATATGATGGGATTTAACAAAGAGCAATTTAAGCAATAATGCCTCTTTCCGCCCTAACACAATCTCTTGTTCATGTTTAATAAATTTAGCGTGCTTGAAATCAAAATAAATATCTTTTGTGACAAAAAAAGTATCGTCATTCCAAATATCGCATAACTTATAAATTCTAAATGCAATTTCTTGCGGAGAAAAATTTTTAACAATTATGTCATCGTAAGAGAGATAGTAAAGCGTTTTGAAGTTTTGAGGTTCAATCGTTGATTCTATCACAAGCAAAATAGGAGCATCTCCGCCATGTTCTCTTATATAATGCATCATAGAAGGATCGGTTGGATTTTTAAGATTGAGAATAAAAAGAGAATAGGTCGATAACGAGGTAACATCTTCTTCAAAAACGGCTTCTTCTTTGTGTACCTTTTTGATTTTCATTTTTAAACGTAACTGGTTTAAATACGTATCAATACTATCTGCAAACACTTCATCTGGTTCAAGAAGGAAAACTTTCACTTTACTCCTTTTTCTTAGTTTATGCGTCAGTGTAGCATCATAAAACTGAAACTCCTATAATAATGTAAGTAAAAGGCTTTAAAATATACTTTTAAAGCCTTTTATTTGAACTGCTATTTTTAGATATTTTCTCCAGCAATCATACCGAACGTTAAACAATCGGTTACAGCAACCGTTCCTAGACGACTTGCGCCATGCGTTCCTCCCGTAACCTCGCCTGCTGCGTAAAGACCAGGAATTGGTTTGTTTGTGTTTCCTGAAATGACTTGCGCTTTCGTGTTGATTTGTAAGCCTCCCATTGTATGGTGAGGTTTTGGACATAAGCGAATCGCATAGAATGGTCCTTTCATATCGATGGGATCACCACCTTTAAGCTCTTTAAGAGAGTCACCTTTAAGCGTTTGTTTTTTAAACTCATCTTCAGTACCAGCTTTTACGGCTTCATTGTACTTTTTGATAGTCTCTTTCAGTGCATCAGCTGGGATTTTATAGTTTGCGGCAAGTGCATCAAGTGTGTCAAATTTTTTCATGACACCTCCCGATAAACCTTTTTCAATTTGAGGGTAAATTTGTTCTTCAAAAGTATTGTATGTACCAATGGCAACAGGGTACATTTTTGGAGCTTCTCTTAAGATGACATACTCAGCGTCCGCTCGTGTTTTACGATCTGCCATTTCATTCATAAAACGTTTACCATTTCTTATATCAACCGCAATACCGAATTTAAATAAGCCTTGCTGTGTCAGAAGTGGTGCTACACCAAAACCCCGCTCATCTGGACTTGCCCATGGTCCTTCTTGAATCCAGCTAATATGTACAGGAAGTGCTCCAATTTGGAATGCTTTTAGAAGCGCCCCAGCGGTTGCTCCTTCATGGTTTGTGGAATCCATATCTGGTGTCATACGTGGATCTTGAATTTTTCTATATTCTTTATCCATTGAGAAACCGCCACTCGCTAAAATCACACCTTTTTTAGCTTTATAAACTTTTTTCTCGCCTGTTTTATTTTCAACATCATCACTGTAAAGCTTATTGTCAAAACGGTAGTTGATACGTGCCGTGACTCCTACAACGGAAGTACCATCACTACTCATCACAAAATCATCCATTTTTGCACGTGTCATGATTTTACAACCAGGGAGTTTTTCTACAAACTCATGCATAGGCTTAATGACGCCCGATCCACTCATATTGTCTGTTACAAGTGATCTTGGTACTGAGTGACCACCAAACCATGCTGGCTTAACATCTTGCCATTTAGCACCACATTTAATAGAAAAATCAAGTGCATCTTGTGATCTTTTAACAATCGTCTCAAGTAGCTCAACATGATTGATACCCAGACCTGCTTTTAAACAATCTTTGATAAATTTCTCGCCAGAGTCTTCAATACCGTATTTTTTTTGCCATGAACTATTGGGTACGGCCATACCACCGCCATTGATAACAGAGTTTCCACCAATACGTCCCATTTTCTCTAATATAAGCACTTTGTAGCCACGTTCTGCCGCTTTTGCAGCTGCTGCTAGACCCGCAAATCCTGTACCAATAACGATAACATCGTATTCTTCATCAAACTTAACATCTTTTTCAGTTGGTGCAGCTGCCATGGCATTACTTGCACCAAGCATTGCAAAACCTGCCGTACCAAGAGCACCTAACTTCAGAGCTTCTCTTCGAGACATTGACTCTTTATTCATTGTATAACTCCTTAAAACAAGATGATATTATTTACTTCAGGTTAAATTATATCAACCAGCTGTGATATTTAATGTTAGTTTTTATTTAAGAATTATTTAAGAAATATACTCTATTACTCTTTTTTAAATGCCTACATTCTTGACTATATCATCGAAAAATTAACAATCTGATACCCTTGTCCATGAAATGTTCTAATCAAATCGTAGGGAAGTTTATCTCTGAGTTGTTTTACGAGTGCTCGAACTCTTTCTTGACTTACAATCTCATTTTGATAGACAAAAGAGATTATCTCTTCACATGTTGTTACACCATGTGATTTTAAAAATAAACATTTGAGCAATAATGCTTCTTTTTTACCAAGTACGATATGCTTATCATTAAAGATAAACACTCTCTTTCTAAAATCAAAACATATGCCATTAGCCCAATAAAAAATATTATCATTCCAAATATGACACAATTTATAAATCCTATAGACGATCTCTTCGACAGAGAATTTCTTGATGATAATATCATTGTAAGAAAAAGAAGAAAGTGTGTGAAACATTTGCGGTGATAGCGTGGATTCTAATACCAATAAAACAGGTGCCAAATTTGCATTTGTTCTGATAAAGTCTAGTATTTTTGTATCTGCTGGATTTTTAAGATTAAGAATAAAAAGTGAATAATCCTCTAAGGAGAGGACTTCATCAAAAATATCGTGTTCATTTTGAGTTTTTTTAACATCTATTTTTAAACGACACTGATTGAGACATGTATCGATCTCATTTTGTAAATTTGTATCAGGCTCAAGAAGAAAAATCTTCATTTCACCCCTTTTATGTATTCATTAATTTATAATCAAACAAGTAGGACTTTACAATCTCATGTAAAGTCCTAAAATTTTAGATATCTTAGAATTTGTAGTTTACGTTAAACCAAAATTCGTCAGTATCTTTTGTCGTTTTTACGCTAGCTGCATCAAAATAGTCTTTCTCAAATGATACATAAGTGACTTCGGTTGTTAAACCTTTAAGATAAGGAACTGCATAGGTGAGCCTTGCTGAATATCCTTCAATTTCTGCTTTATTGTTAGCTTTTGTTGAAATAGTTGCAGCAGATGGAGCATCTTGTTTTGCAGTCACATACGCCAATTCAGAGGTAAGTCCTGTAATTCCCACTTGTGCGAAATTATAAGTTGCTCCAAATCTATAGGTATCCATACCTGCAAAACCATTAAATACCAAAGGTCCGCGGATAGAAAGCATTGTATAACATGATGGTCCGTTACCTAAACCAAGCAGTGCATCATCGTTATTACTTACTGTTGTATAAGCAATCGTTCCACCAAAGCCATAAAGCTCAGAGAAACCAGCACGAAGTCCGATCATATTGCCATCAACATTTGCTATATCAAGTGCATTACCTGCACGTGAACCTCTGTAGTTTGCATCAAAAAGAAGCTTATAATTACTCATAGGAAGAACATAATTTGCTTCTGTATAGAAAAATGAAATATCATCTGTTTGACCTGAGTTGATTACAACACCATAAGGGCCAGTAGCAGAAGTTACTTTCATATTTACATCGTTAGCTTGTGCAAATTGTCCTGATAAAGTAAGATTTTGGACAGATTTATTGATAGCACCTAATGAGTAAGCACCATCAAAGGCAAATGTAGTTGGTCCAGCACCTGCGATAATAATCTCTTTTTTAAAGTCTGGCGCATCATAAGAATAATTATTGGCTCCAGCTGGTGTTAAGAAATTACCATTAAATACATCACCTGTTCTACCTTGAAATTTACCAACGTAGTTTGCGTAAAGCGTTGTTTGAGGTAGATCCATATTGGTAATGGCCGCACCCTCAAAAGACTCTCTAAAGAAACGTGTAGGATTTCCTGACACAAGAGGCGTTGTAATGTATTGGCGTCCAACTTTCACATCTGTTTTTCCAATTTGATAACCTAAATACGCTTCAGACAAGACTGAACCTTGACCAGATTCTTCTTTGTTGAAAAGTTTTTTTGCATCATCTGTTGCAAATGGAGTCGAACTTCCTTGGTACGTAACACCTAATCTTAATCCATAAAAGGTATCAGTGACATAACCAAGTTCGACACCAACGTTCAAAATATTTTGATGATCGGCTTTTGGATAAAAGTTGCCATCGTCATTTCTGTCCCAATACCACGCTTTTAACGTACCATTGACTTTGCCATTTTTAAACGCATCCGCAAGTGTATCTGATGCTGCGTAGACATGACCGCCAAGTCCTAAAACTGCAATTGCAACCATACTTAATTTAGCAAGTTTCATATTATCTCCTTTTTTTGAGAGCTAAATGTTTTACATGTAAAGCATTTAGCTCTTTATCCCCATTAAATGCATAGATCAATAGGGCTACTTTTCCCCTTACTTTTTCAACTCTTCGGCTAATTTTTTCTCAGCTTCTTCTTTTTTAGTGTCTAACTTACCTTTGTAAAACTCATACTCAGGTTTATAGTAGTTGAGCATACTTCTAAGCCCTTTATGCCCTACTTCTGCGTGACACGAAGCACATCCAATTTCGTTCTTAGTTCCTTCAAGGCTTGCATAATGCGCATGCATTTTACGACCTTGCTCACTAATAGATTCATTGGTTTTGTAGTTCGTATGACAGCCATAACACGCTTCATCTTTAACGAAGTGTTGTCTGTTGGCACGATTGGCTTGCCAATCAATTTTATCGGGGTTACCAAAGAAGTGAATCGCCCCTTCAACAACGCCATTTCTCGCTTTTGTTGCAATGTACGCAATAACATTTTCGTGAGGTAAATGGCATGTAGCACAGGTTACTTTGATACCTGTTTTACCATTTCCTCCATGAACATCATTATGATACGCTGCAACCATCGGTTTCATTTCATGACACACAACACAAAACCTATCACCACTCGTTCGATGCAAACCTTCATAAAGAATCCATGAACTGAGTAACCCTACCAAAACACCTACTAAAGCTGTCAGTAGGATGTTATTTTTTATGATGAGAAATATTTTTTTGATCATGGTGTCGGCCTCATCCAAAGTTTCACATCATTGCTATGGCAACTTAAACACATGTTTTCTGATGGTTTGTGTTCATTATGACATTCATCACAATAGAGCTTTGGACCATCGTGAATCGAATTATGTGGATTAGTATGCAAGTTATCCATAAATTTAAGTCTATCTGCCAAATACTGTTTTGTTTTATGGCACGACAAACACCCTTTATCTTCTATCGCTTTGAAATTTTCTGGCTCATCGCCTTGCTCTGCATGACAATCTGTACATTTAAATGACAATTTGGCATGATGAGGCTTAACGGGAAATTTTTCTTTCATTTCAGGCGTTATCTTAATCTCTGGGGAAGAAGTTTTCACTTCACTCCCCACTAAAGACATCACACCAAGAATAAGAAAAAACCCTACTGCTAAGAGAGTTTTTTTGATACCCATGATTAGATATTTTCTCCCGCAACAAGACCACATACGAGACAGTCAGCAATCGCACAACTACCTAAACGGCTCGCACCATGCGTTCCACCTGTAACTTCACCCGCAGCGTAAAATCCTGGGATTGGTTTGTTTGTATTTGCAGAGATAACTTGTGCTTTTGTATTAATTTTTAAACCACCCATTGTATGGTGAGGTTTTGGACATAAACGAATTCCGTAGAATGGTCCTTTCATATCGATAGGGTCACCACCTTTAAGCTCTTTAAGAGAGTCACCTTTAAGCGTTTGTTTTTTAAACTCATCTTCAGTACCCGCTTTTACGGCTTCGTTGTATTTTTTGATGGTTTCTTTAAGTGCATCCGCTGGGATTTTATAGTTTGCGGCAAGTGCATCAAGCGTATCGAATTTTTTCATTACGCCACCTTGAAGACCTTTTTCAATCGCAGCATAAATTTGCTCTTCAAAGGTATTGTACGTACCAATAGCAACGGGGTACATTTTTGGAGCTTCTCTTAAGATGACATATTCAGCGTCCGCTCTTGTTTTTCTATCTGCCATTTCGTTCATAAAACGTTTACCATTTCTAACGTCAACGGCAACACCGAATTTAAAGAGTCCTTGTTGAGTAAGAAGTGGTGCTACACCAAAGCCTCTCTCATCCGGACTTGCCCATGGTCCTTCTTGAATCCAGCTAATATGTACAGGAAGTGCTCCAATTTGGAATGCTTTAAGAAGTGCACCTGCAGTTGCGCCATCATGGTTTGTTCCATCCATATCTGGTGTCATACGTGGATCTTGAATTTTTCTATACTCTTTATCCATTGAGAAACCACCGCTTGCTAGAACAACACCTTTTTTCGCACGGTACACTTTTTTCTCACCTGTTTTGTTTTCGATATCATCACTGTAAAGTTTATTGTCAAAACGATAATTGATACGAGCTGTAACGCCGATAACCGTTGTACCATCATTGCTCATAACGAAATCATCCATTTTTGCACGTGTTACGAGTTTACAACCAGGAAGTTTTTCGACAAATGCTGCCATAGGTTGAATGATGGCTGATCCACTCATGTTTTCTGTAACAATGGTTCTCGGAACGGAGTGACCACCAAACCATGTTGGTTTTTTACCTGTTTGGAATTTTGCACCGCATTTTACAGCAAAGTCAAATGTCTCTTGAGCACGATCCGCAATCAACTCTAGCATCTCTACATGGTTAATGCCAAGACCCGCTTTTAAAGCATCTTTAATAAAAAGTGCTTTAGAGTCTTCAATACCAAATTGTTTTTGATCTCTGTTCATTGGAACTGCAAACGCACCACCATTAATAGCGGAGTTACCACCAACACGACCCATTTTTTCAAGAATAAGAACTTTTAAACCTCTCTCAGCCGCTTTTGCTGCTGCCGCCAAACCTGCAAAACCTGAACCAATAACGATAACATCGTATTCTTCATCAAACTTAACATCTTTTTCCATTGGTGCTGCGGCCATTGCATTTGCTGCACTTAACATTACTGCACCTGCTCCAACAACACCAAACTTAAGCGCGTCCCTTCTGGACATCGTCTCTTTACTCATTGTATAACTCCTTTTTGAAATGGTTTTTTATTTCTGCCTTAATTCTAATAATTAACTGTGACATTTAATGTGAGATATGTATAAAAAATTTATTTCATCTCTAAATTTGTAATTTCTTACACAAAATGATCTTTTATATTCCATTAAGCTTACTAATTCGCCTTAATTAAGCCTATATAATTACACTCTAAAGTTATAAATCTAACTATTTAGTTTAATAATAATTTTGATTTTAGCTTTACATGTAAATACTTTAGACTATTAAAAAGACTAAAATGCATACTGTAATGAGGTATCAAAAAACAGCGAACACTAATCTATAGTATTACGATTGAATTACTTGACATTAAAGAGCATTTGCGTTACACTTTCGCAGTTTAAAAATTTGATGAGATATGAGGAGACAACAATGAATATAAGAGAATGGTTTAAATCTAAATCATCCATTTTGGTTGCGGTACTGTTTATGTTTACCGCAGGAAATGCATTGGCACAAAGCCAACACTTAATTATCGGTGTGGCACCTGGTCCTTATGGCGATCTTGTCAAACAAGCCATCACCCCTAGTCTTGCAAAAAAAGGGTATACCATAGAGGTGAAAGAGTTTAGTGATTACGTGCAACCCAATCTTGCTCTTTCCAATAAAGCCATCGATGCAAACCTTTTTCAGCACCCGATTTATCTGACAAAGTTTTCAGCAGACAAAGGGCTTAAACTCTCTTCTCTGATTAGTGTTCCAACCGCAGGTGTTGGCATTTACTCTAAAAAATACAAATCGCTTAGTGAGATTAAAGAAGGCTCTACCGTTACCGTTCCCAATGATCCAACCAACTTAGCACGAGCGCTTAGTTATCTGCAAACACTTGGACTTATTAAAATTAAAGCCGAACTCGATGCAACCAAAGCTTCTGAGAAAGACATAGTAGAAAATCCAAAAAAACTTAAAATCCACCCTATTGAAGCTGCCCAAATCCCGCGTACGGTTGACAGTGTTGACATCGCTGTTGCGACTGGAAATTTTGCTATTTCATCGGGTATCTACCCAAGTGCGATTGATAGAGAAATCATTCCAGAAAATTACATTAACATCATTGCGGTAAGAACTGATGATTTGCAAGCACAATTTGCCAAAGACATCAAAGAAGTGGTTGAATCAGAAGCGTTTGCTCAGGCGATGAGCGATCCTACTAAAATCTTTAAAGATTTTCAAAAACCTGAGTGGTTAAAAGCAAAAACAAAATAGAGTATGAACACGGTATGTTTGTTGCATACCGTGTTTTTAAATCAGCGGAGATGAAGGTATTATGGTAAAAATAGAAAATGTAACGGTTGCGTTTCAGAGTAAAGAAACCACCTTTAACGCGGTTAATGCCGTCAATCTCACAATCCAAGAAGGTGAAGTTTTTGGCATTGTAGGAACCAGTGGAGCGGGTAAAAGTACGCTTCTTCGTACCATCAACCTTCTGCAAAAACCAACCTCTGGCACGATTTGGATCGATAACGAAGACATTACAGAGTACAGCGGAAAGTCTTTAAGAGCCATTCGCCATAAAATAGGTATGATTTTTCAGCACTTCAACCTCATTCATACCAAAACGGTTTTTGACAATGTGGCTTTTCCGATGCTCATAGCAGGCGCTTCCAAAGAGACCATCGCACACAGAGTTCCTGAGTTACTCGACCTAGTCGGGTTATCAGACAAAGTGCATGTTTACCCATCGAAACTCTCAGGTGGGCAAAAACAACGTGTTGGCATTGCGCGCGCCCTTGCAAACAACCCTCGAATTCTTTTGTGTGATGAACCTACTTCCGCACTTGATCTTGAAACGACCAATGCTATTTTGGAACTTCTCAAAGACATTAACACAAAGCTAGGCATTACCACCATTCTCATTACCCATGAGATGGATGTCATTAAAAAAATATGTACCAAAGTTGCCGTTATGGATAAAGGTGTTGTCGTTGAGATGGGAAATGTTTATGACATTTTTTCACGTCCACAGCATCCTTTTACCCAAAAACTGGTTGCCCATACCCTTAATCTTGAATTACCCTCACGTATTTTCAAAGACGTGAAAGGAAGCCTCATCAAAGTTGTTTACAATGGCGATAGAGCAGAAGAGCCAGTCCTTAGTGACGCCATTCGTACCTTTGGAATTAACATCAATGTGTTGCATGGCAAAATTGAGTACATCGACGAGAAGCCTTTAGGTGTTCTTATCTTAAATATAGATGCGGATAGCACCAAGATCGAGCAGATTATCGACTATCTCAAAGAACGCACAGCATCAGTGGAGGTGTTTCATGGATAGTTTTATCGCACTCTTACCAGACCTTTTAAAGGCGTTTTGGGAAACACTCCAAATGGTAGGCATCTCTTTTTTCTTCTCCATCTTTTTAGGCATTCCTTTGGGACTTTTTTTATTTATAACTGACAAAGGGCTTTTTTGGGAAAACAAAGCGCTCAACGTACTTGGCGGGTTGCTCATCAACGTGGTACGCTCAACGCCTTATGTCATTTTACTGGTCTTACTCCTTCCGTTGACACAAATACTCATAGGAACAACGATCGGTCCACTTGCCGCTTCGTTCTCGCTCTCGGTGGCGGCTATCGCTTTTTATGCCAGATTGGTTCAGTCTTCACTGTGCGAAGTCGATAAAGGGGTGATCGAAGCAGCAACAGCGTATGGAGCTACCCCGTTTCAAATCATTAAAGATGTTTTACTCTCCGAAGCACTTCCAGGGCTCATTCGAGGACTCACCGTCACAGGCATAAGTCTGGTGGGTTACTCTGCGATGGCAGGCATTGTTGGAGGTGGTGGTGTGGGCGATCTTGCGATTCGCTTTGGGTATTACCGCTATGAAACAGACGTTATGGTCATTACCGTTGTCATTCTCATTGTGCTTGTGCAAATCGTACAAGTGCTGGGTGATGCCATCGCAACCAAAGCAGACAAGAAATAGCAATACAACAAAACGGCATCTATCGAGTAATGCCGTTTTGAAACGATATGTTTAACTATTTTTACGTTTTTGCTCTAGGAAAGCACCTAACGCTTCTAAAACGATTTGAGGCTTCTCTTCAGGAACAAAATGACCGCAATCAGGAATCCCAAAACCATTGACATCTTCTGCCAAATCTTTCCATCCTTGGAGAATATCCCACAGTTTTCCCACAACACCATTTGCACCCCACAAGACTAAAAGCGGTGTTTTGATCTTTGTTGATCGATCAACGATGTCATGCTCAAGGTCAATGCTCGCAGCCGCCCTATAATCTTCGCTAATCCCATGCACCGTCGCAGGATCAGAATAGCATCTAATGTAATCTTGTAAAACATCTTCAGGGAAGTTTTTAAGCGCTTCAGGTGACGCTTTTTTCAGTAAATTATTGCGAATAAAATAATCAGGATCAGCGCCTAAAAATCGCTCAGGAAAATCGAAAGGCTGAATGTAAAAAAACCAGTGCCAATACTTCGTCGCAAACTCACTGTTGGTTCGCTCATACATATCGTAGGTTGGTAAAATGTCCATCATGGTACAGGTCAACACTTTTTCGGGATGATCCAGCATCAAGCGATGGCACACCCTAGCCCCGCGGTCATGCCCCACGATGTGATACTCACTAAAGCCTAAATGCTCCATCACTTTCACTTGATCCAGTGCCATCACACGTTTGGAGTAGTTCGAGTGATCGGGTAAGCCTTTAGGTTTTGAACTATCACCGTACCCTCGAAGGTCGGTTATAACAACCGTGTAACGTTTGGCAAGCTTGGGAGCGATATCTCGCCAGATAAGATAGTTCTCAGGATGCCCATGTAACAGTAAAATGACCTCTTTGCCTTCTCCTCCAACAAGCGTATTGATCGACACATCGCCCGTATCAATCAGCATACGCTCAAACCCTTGAAAATAATCCGTTATAGCCATGACATTCTCTCCCCAATGTTAAGATACGAGCGTTTTTGTTTCCATCTGTTTTTTAATCAACGATTTAATGCCACCATTTTCAATAATATGCATTATATACTCAGACATTGGCTCAGCTTGTGCAATTTTGCCAGTCTCATCGAAAATTTCGCCACTTAAAAGATCAATCTGTACGGTAGAACCCGATGTTACACGTTTTGAAATGTTAGGGCACACCAGAACGGGTAGTCCTAAATTGATGGCATTGCGGTAAAAAATACGCGCAAACGACTCTGCGATAATCACACCAATGCCAACCGCTTTGAGTGTAATGGCAGCATGTTCACGACTAGAACCACACCCAAAGTTGGTTCCAGCGATGATAAAATCGCCTTTTTTAACTTTACATGTAAACTCAGGGTCAGCCCCAAACATCGCATACTTGGCGACATCTTCAACGTCGGTTAGCTCTACAAAACGACCTGGGTAAATCTGGTCAGTATCGACATTATTGCCAAAGGCAAAGGTATTGCCCGTTAATAATTTTTGCATTTTTTATCCTTTACATGTAAAGTGTAGGGTCAACGATTTCACCCATTAAAGCTGCTGCGGCAACCGCTGCGGGAGAACCTAAAAAGATCTCCGCTTTGGTATCGCCCATGCGACCGGGGAAGTTACGATTGGTCGTTGTGATGCAGGTCTCACCAGAAGCTAACATTCCTTCATGGGTTCCTAAACAAGCCGCACATCCAGGTGTCACAAAGGTAGCTCCCGCTTCAACAAGTGTTTGCACATACCCTTTTTCCATTGATTCAAGAAGTACCCCTTTTGAGGCAGGCACAATAACAAAACGTGTACGAGACGCAACCTTTTTTCCTTTTAAAATATGCGCTGCAATGCCAATGTCCTCCGCTCGTCCACCCGTACATGACCCAAGATACGCTTGGTCAATGTGACGACCGATGAACTCGGAGATATCATAGACATTATCCACACTCGAAGGAGCCGCCAATTGCGGGGTGAGTTTTGTGACATCAAAGCTGATTTCATCGGCATACACAAAATCCGCATCAGTATGGTAAATCTCATAAGGGCGTGCCATCTTTTCTTTCAAAAATGCTTTTGTGATGTCATCAGGCTGAATGTAGCTCGTTTTAGCGCCCATTTCGGTACTCATGTTACACAGTGCCATGCGTTCTGAAACACTGAGGTGTTGCAAAGTAGAGCCTGAAAACTCTACGGCTTTATACACCGCATAGTCTGCCCCCAAAGCACCAATGGCGTGTAAAATCATATCTTTTGCATACACACCATGCGGAAGTTTGCCTTCAAAATTGATCTTGACAATCTCAGGTACTCTAAACCAAAGCTTTCCGGTAGCAAGGATGATCGCAAGGTCTGTTGCCCCTACTCCCGTTCCAAATGCCCCAAAAGCGCCATGTGTTGTCGTATGAGAGTCGGTGATGACGACGATCTCTCCAGGGTACGACAAGCCTTTATCGACAAGGACTTGATGGCACACCCCTTGGTCTATGTCCATCAAAAGATCAATGCCTTGATCCCAACAAAATTCTCGAAACTGCTTCTGATTTTGCGCTTGCATGATCGTTGAAGCGGGTGCGTAATGATCTAAAAACATGATCACACGGCTTGGATCATGCACTTTAACGCCACCCATCTCATGAAAGGAGCGAATCGTTTGTAAATACAGATCGTTAATGCCTGCCATATCGACTTCACAGTTGATAATCTCACCCGCTTTGACAGACGTCTTACCTGCTTTTTTGGCCAATAGCTTCTCAATTGCGTGCATGATGCCTCTCCTCTTTTTCAGTTACTTTCAAATCTCTTTTGGTTATTGTATTGCAACTAGTTATCTAAAAGCAAATAATACATAATCATATACAATATAAAGGAGAGCAATATGGATTCGTCTTTACTCAAGATTTTCGTTGCGGTTTCCAAGCATCAAAGCATCTCACTGGCTGCGCAAGAGCTCTATTTTACGCAATCCAATGTCACACTTCGCATCAAACAACTTGAAAAAAAACTGGGTTACCCTCTTTTTCACCGTGTTCCAAAAGGTGTTATTTTGACGTATGAGGGCGAAAAACTCTACCCTTATGCGCTTGATATTGTTACCAAAGTGGAAGAAACCATTTTAAAAATGAAAAATATTTCGGAGCAGACGCTTTTACGCATTGGAACAAGCCAAGCCAATGCCATTATTCGCCTCTTACCGTTTATCGAAAAGCTCTCAGTTGACTTCCCCACAACACAGATCGAACTCTTTGCCAATGGAACACCCCAAGTCATTGACGCTCTTTTGGAGTACAAAGTCGATATTGCGTTCGTAACAGGCGATCCAAAGCATAAAGACATCGTCGTCTTAAATGAATTTAGCGATGACCTCTACATGGTTGAGTCCAAACATAAAGTCAGCAAAAACTGCATTATAGGCTATCGCGAAAAGAGTACGCATTTGAATTTCTTTAAGCAGTATTGGGAAGCGTTGGGAAACACGGAGTACACAACGATCATTTTAGAGAATTATGAAGTGATGTTAGGCTGTGTCAAAGCAGGGATGGGAAGAGCTTTTTTGTCAAAAATTATCGTCGATAAATACCATTATACCGATGATCTCATCTTAACCAAACTCCAACCAAATGAGTGCAATTTAGAGACCCATTTAGTGTGCAGAAAGGACTCAGTTCCTTTCATAGGGGATTATTTAAAGCAGATGCAATTGCATTAGGTTGTGCCTACATGTAACGTGAGGGCATCTAACACTTCATCTATTTTTCAAAAATAGCATTCGTAATTTGTACGGTTGAGATAGCATTTTTAGGAGAACCGTCTATGAGCTTATCGGAGTACGTCAAATAAACAAGCGTATTACGTTTCGCATCGTAAAAGCGAACCACCTGCATATGCTTGAACAATAACGATGTTGACTCTTTAAAAACGCGTTCGCCATCACTCTTTTTAGATTGAATATCTTGAGGAAGACTAATAACGCCAGTTTGCCTACATGCAATAGACGCATCCGCAGTATCTTCCGCAATGCCAAAAGAGCCTTTGACTCCTCCTGTCTTTGCACGCGAAAGATGACACGAAACACCAGGTACTTTAGGATCATCAAACGCTTCAATCACAATCTTATGATTAGCCCCTAATAAAACAAAAGCGGTATTGACTGAGCCAATTTCTTCTGCGAAGGCAGATGAAACAAAGCACAATAGTGCGATTGCAGAACGGTACAACTTTTTCTTATTATCAATCATAAATCTACCTTTGGCATAATAATTTCACTCAATTATATCTTTTGTTGTTTAACGGATAATCCGGTAGGTTCTTTTTGGATAAATGAGGAGGCATGCTCCTTTTTATACTTTACATGTAAAAGTTTCAAATGAATTTTTATGTTCATTTTTCATCTTTACATGTAAAGATATTTATTTGCAAAATTGCATTTGTTTATTGAATTGACATAAAGTAGCCTGTCCCCTTTATCCTCTTCTTTTTAATTATTTGACACAAAAATATTACGAGTCCATTGGCTAAAAAGTTTTTCGTATAAACGTTCTGGCGAACCTGGGGACAATGGCATACCATTAAGTGTACTTGGACAATCCTTGGCAGAAAGACGAGTGGTTTTTAAAAGCTTCTGCTCTTTTGTTGAATATAATGAGATAACTACGGATGCTTCATCCATATAATGTTTAGAGCAACTTATACCCAACGGATCAGTCCATGTTTCTACACGAGAATAGATGACATAATCACTATTATTTAACGTAGCATTTTCGAGAGCTTCTTTTTCAGATAGAACTTTGTTTTCTAAAATAACATGAGGATTTCCCCATTTTAACTGGTCAAATGCTATATTTATGGCAGATAGCCCACTGCCTATGGATACTTCTTCGCCATATACTGAGGAAAAAAGGGTCTTTTTCATTCCATCCCCACCATTAACTAAATAAATAGAACTTTCTTTGGTTAATAATTGACTCTTATCTAAGTCAGTTCCATTGATATTCCTTACATTGGAATGTAAGGGACCACAGCCTATAAAGACTAGAACCGTCATTATTGTTATAGTCAAACTCGTGAATTTATGTTTCATTTTTTTCCTTTTGGATTGATCTTATCATTATGGTACAAATGTGAGAGTAGCACCTATTCTAGCCGCTTCAGTCGTTAATTCTTGGCTATTTGCCATCCCAATAACACAGACAGAAATGCCTTTTAGCTCATTATTTTGATACAAACTAAACGTATGTGAGATTAGTGCCTCTAGCTTATCTGGATTGGGACAGTACACACTGACATTTTTGGGTTCAGATTTTATAAATGTTGCAAACTCTTTAGAAAACCCACCATCATTTCCAGCTGTTTTTATAGCACTGATTGCCATGGCATCAGCAAGCGGACCACGCGAAGGTATCATAGAGATATTCATCTCAGGTCCAGGGCATTTAGTCAATGCTGTTTTGACAACATCATTGTTTGAGAGATTTTTACTCGCAACACATGCTTGAAATACCAATGGCACAAGTGCCACTAAAAGCAATTTCATATATTTCATATTTTTCCTTCATTTTTATTTGTCTTTACAATCCCAAATATCTTTATCTGTTCTTTTACGTGTACAGTGTCTACCTGTTTCTCTTCCTATACAGTCAAAAGAATCTGTTTCTTTGATATAAGTACATTTTAGACTTTTATCTTTTGCGTTTGATTCAGTCTCTAAGATGTATTTTTTGTTATACAAAAGACCTTCTTTTTCCATTCGCTCTTTGTCCATATCGTAGATTTCTATGGAGTCAAAGATTTCTTGCATATCTTTTTTAAATTGCAGTTGTATCTCTTCGAATTTATGCTTGCGTAAACTTACATTATCGCTTCCTTCAAACTTCGTTTGATTAAACGTAAAGTAAAAACGGTAGTCTATATCTATGGATTTTTTATTGCCTTGTTTGTCATAATACGGACACAATGTCCAATACGCTTTGCTACCTATACCTTCGGCAATATTTTGAGATTCAACACGTGTTTTGCACTTTAAGCCTGCAACGAAATCTACATAATTTTTATAATAATTCACCCCTCTTTCGAATGTATTGTACATCTGCCCGTTGGTTAATGGCAAAGCCTCATAATACTCATCAAATGTGTCATTAAACTTTTTATCCAAAAGGCTATCCAGTGTTGAAGGTCCTGCTTCTAAAGATTCTACGCTAATACGTATATCTTCTTTCATCATATTTGGAATGGTTCTATCCAAATAGATAACTGCTTTTGGATGGATACTAGAAATTTTAAAAGGCGTTTTTGGGTATGAACTTGGCGTTAATATACCCACAGATGGAGACGTTATCTTTGTATAAGGCTGTAAGGAGATGTACTCTACGTTACTTCTTCGAATACAACCAGACAAACTAATGGCTATTATGAGTGTTAGGGCAAGTATTTTCATTGTCTATACCCACATTGTACACCTTGGTTGGCGTTTGCGTAGTGTTCACAAATATACGAACTATGCGGTGAACCAGAAGTAAAAAGGCTAAGCAAGTTAAGAATATTTGCTTTTTGTGTTAAGTCTGCTTGTTCGTTATTGCCACTATTGCCCCCTAGTCCTTCTCCTACAAAGTCACCAGGTTTGGTATACAGGAAATAGGGACAGGCTACTTTTTCTCTATATGTAAAAGATTTATCTCTTAATTTCATTTAAGTAGCCTATCTCCCTTTATCTCCTTTTGTTTTATATATTCTTGGCAAGCAGGGAGATCCTTATACCGAGCATAATCGCATAGGATATGATTTTTGGGATTTCTATATCGGAATCCATTTTTAAGCATACAAAGTTGTCCTTCTGCAATCTCATTATCTGTTAACCCATGAGTTTGATTGTAACTTTTATTATAACCACACTCTAATAAAGCATGGTAAACATCAGTTGGTGAATACCCCTCTTTTATCCATATTTCATGTGTTTGAGGTGGTGGTGGTTTTCCATGACATCCTACTAATGTAAATATAATAAATATCATACAGATATTTTTTTTTACCATTTTAACTCCTTATTTTGTTTCAGTATACGTTCGAACAGAGACAGGTACTAAGATTTTACCACCCCAAAATTTGACAATGTCTTCTTTATTCGCTTCTCCATATGTATTATGAGACGTTGATTCTTCTCCCATAGCAGCTCTTACCATTTCAATAAGCGTATTACTTCCTTCAGGTATCGTTCCTCCTGTTGATGGGTTTCTTCCGACAATTGTGCCGACAGGATCTGCCGTATGATTTTGGTATTTGATAACACTATTATTTTTTGCATTCAAATCAGTCATTGAGTCTCTGTTTTGTAGATAACTTAGCAATTCATCTGCATTACTTACATTTTGAGCTGGCCCGTAAAAATAAACTTGAGTATTGCTTAGACTACCAACGGCATCAGCGTCTTTTGATTTTAGATACATCGCATTAGTTTCCGTAAGAGTTCCTCGACTGTGTGCACTAAGGACAAGCCCTGTTTGACCATACATATCCATTAAACTTTTGGAATCTTTTGTTGCGTTTGTTGGGGTCATAGTTGTTTCTAAGAAGAACTGATATCCTGCTACTAATAGCTCTGATAAATCATATTCTGCTTTTGGAAAATGTTCAAGATACAAAGGTCCATCATTGGTTTTGTGTTGTAAAGCATATCCTGCACCGGCTAGAGCATCATTGAAAATACCATTATTTGCAACATAAACCTTTCCATCACTACTTTTTTTCAAATTTTGTCTTTCTTCATCAGGAACTTTTAGCATAATAATTTCTCCATTTTCATCTTTAAAAACTTCATATAAAGGTGCTTCTTTAATAAACATTGTATCATAAGCGTTTTCTGGATATTTTGTAATTTCTTTAACATCCTGCTTTATCTGATCTTGCCCATCTTCCGTAAGAAGTCTATGATCTAGAACAGCAGTAACCGAAGTACCCACATTTCCAGAGTAAAGGTCTTTATTGACTTTTGTGGTATCACGGTTAAGTCTGGTAAGGTCATCAGAGTTTTCGGTATCACCGACTTGAACATCACCTTTACCAAGTGTTGCTAAGGTTTTAGAACCACTGTAGCCCATTTGATTGGAGAGTGATAGGGATGAAGAGTTAATCTGTGTATCGCTTTTAGGCGCATCGTTACCTGCAGGAGTTGTGCTTGGTTTGGCATCTTTGGCATTACCATAACCTATGCTTGCTCCTACATTAAAGCTATTGCTAGAGCTAAATTGTGTATTGCTAGAGTTAGCGAAAGTTAAGGTATCGGTTTTGAGTTTGAGTTTTTCATTGTCCTCAAATACGCCTTGCTCATTGGTCTTTCCTGCTGCAATGAGCGCGCCTTTAATGTGCGTATTGCCCTCTACTTCTACATTGACATTTTCACCTGTAAGTGAGCTAAGAACGGTTTGTTTACTTTGGCTTGTTCCAGTATTGGCTCCAAAGCTGGCTCCTGTACTGCCTAAGCCATTACCAATTCTAGCGCCTGCAGTTTTATTGAGCGCATCTTGTGCAGCTTTATATTCTTCTGGCTTAGCGTAATCACTTTGATTTGCCGTGTAATCTTTATCCTTACCCAAAGAAGCACTCACACTGACATTAAATCCCTTGGAGTTAGAAGAGCTACTATCTCTTTGAGACTCAACACTGAGGCCTCCTCCTACTTTAACATTCAAGGTATCGTCTGCTTTAACCGTGGCTCCTTTAAAGGAAGCATCGTTTGTGGTGGTGATGTTTATGTTTTTAGCAAGGAGTTCAGAATTGGTATTGGTGGTGCTATCACTACTTTGATGGCCTTCACCATAACCCAGTGTTGCACCCATGCCACTACCACCACCGTACATGGTCATAGAAAGGGTTCCTGCGAGGTCTTTACTGTCTTGTTTGGAGGTTGACGTATCGATGGAAGACTTTACATGTAAAGTATTTTCAGAAGAAAAATGATGAAAAATCATTGTTGCTTCTTACCCTTACATGTAAAGATTAATATTCATTGGATAAGCGTATATGCTTGTTGCTCTTTACAGTAATCTTCTCCTGAAATGATTTTCCAGCCAACAATGGTTTTCTTTTCATCATTTCTCTTAACTAAGTAGCCCCAAATGCATCCTTTGGGGCGTTCAATAGGATATATGTAGTAATCCTCATCATATATGGCTTCTTTATCTCTCATAGCAGGAAACACAACGCCTCCTATCCTTGCATTATTTTGTCTTTCAAAAACTTCATACGTCGTTGGCCCCATTCGGCAACCTGTATAAAGGAGAGATGTTATAGTCAATATAAGATTAATTATTTTCATTTAGAGTCCTTTGTGTTTGCTATTTAATAAAATCTTCGGCTTTCTTTTTTTCCTGTTCTCGTATATAGTTTATCGTATTAATCTCATTAATATTATTTTGTATAAAAGGTGCTGCTGCTAAAGGAAGAGCAGGAATAAGTAATGCTCCGCTTGCTACATTGACTAGTGTTCCATTATCTTTTAAAACAGTGAGTGTTTGACCATCTATGTTGATATTTTCATAGTTCCAGCTTGATAAAAAATCATGAGGTCCTGCAAAATATGCCAATGTTTTATTAGTAACGCTACCTTCCACAACTGGCATTCCAAAGAGGAGGTTCTCTCCCATTTGTGAGCCACCTGTAGGAGCAATTACTTGCCTAATATCAACTAGTTTGCCATTTTCTATGATTTTTTCAGGGTGACTTCCCTCAACTTTAACCCCATCTCCATTTACACCAACACTTTTCACATTATCAGGTACAGGCTCACCATTTTTCCCCGCATAATCAAAATTCTCTTTGACATACTGCCTCATTTGTAAAGCACCATCACTAGCTATGGACAATGCCGCACCTGTGGTAAATCCATCTTTAAACTCACCACCGCTAATCTCAGAACTTAGCCTTGGAAATAGGGACAGGCTACTTTTTCTCTATATGTAAAAGATTTATCTCTTAATTTCATTTAAGTAGCCTATCTCCCTTTATCTCCTTTTGTTTTATATATTCTTGGCAAGCAGGGAGATCCTTATACCGAGCATAATCGCATGTGATATGATCTTTGGGATTTCTACATCGGAATCCATTTTTAAGCATACAAAGTTCTCCTTCTGCAATCTCATTATGTGTTAATCCATCAGTTTGATTGTAACTTTTATTAAACCCACACTCTAATAAAGCATGGTAAACATCAGCTGATGAATACCCCTCTTTTATCCATGTTTCATGTGTTTGAGGTGATGGTGGTTTTCCATGGCATCCTACTAATGTAAATATAATAAACATCATACAGATATTTTTTTTTATCATTTTAACTCCTTATTTTGTTTCAGTATACGTTCGAACAGGGACAGGTGCTAAGATTTCACCACCCCAAAATTTTTCAATGCCTTTTTGATCAGCCTTTCCATATGTATTATGAGACGTTGATTCTTCTCCCATAGCAGCTCTTACCATTTCAATAAGCGTATTACTTCCTTCAGGTATCGTTCCTCCTGTTGATGGGTTTCTTCCGACAATTGTGCCGACAGGATCTGCCGTATGATTTTGGTATTTGATAACACAAAAATAGGGGTCAGGGCTTGACTTTTAACTTTTTGACTTATCATAGCTTTACATGTAAAAAGATTTTGAATAAAAAAATTGTGCTGGCGATTCATCATTTCCCTTATTTTAATTTTTTCACATACAAATATAACAAAAGTAAAAAGTCAAGCCCTGACCCCTAGACTTTCTTTCACCTCTGGCTATGCGTGGCATGGATTTGTCCTTTTACATGTAAAGATTTTAGAAAAAGTTTATCCAAAAAGTTATTTAAAGTAGCCTGTCCCCTTTATTCTCTAAATTGTGCTTATTTATTGAATTGGCATACAAAAAGTTAAAAGTTTAGCACCGCCCCCTATGCTTTTTTTCTCTTTGATAAAAATAATATGCTTCAATGAAAAGTTGGACTAGTGCTAAGGCTAGTGGAATAATATATATTTTATCTTCATATAATTTATTATCATATCTATCAAAAAGCAAATGTAAAAAACCAATATTATATAAATATTTACAGATTATCACATCGGAAACGGCAGATAAAAATGCAAATAAATATCTAATTATTTTTGTTTTAAATTTATATAATTCGACTATGAAAAAACATATAAAAGCAAAAGAGCACAAATAAAATAATAAAGCATTCAAGTTTACACCACTTGATACAATCGAATATATTTCTCCCTTAAAGACAATGTACTTTATAATAAATAAAAAATAAGATACCAAAAATAGATAATATGCTATTAAAAACATTTGTGCATTTTTAAAGTATTTATAGGTAAACAATAATATAACTACGGGTTGAATAAATTCATATATTATTAATGAAATTATTCCTCCTATCCAAATAAAATTAGTTGCAAAATTATCTAATCCTCCATCGCCAACATTAGGCTCATATACATGTAAAAGCTTTGTCGTGCCATACCAAAAAAATAAAACCAGCGATGGCCAAAAGAGAAAAAAAAGTTTCTTGACTATTTGTGAGAAATAAATAAATAAAGATGTTTTCATTTTAATTTTCCCGTAAGCCCTTGGTATTGTTTAATCTCTTTTTCTATTTGCTCAGTTGATATATTTAATTTTTTAGCTGTTTCTTTTGCATTTTTTTCAGATGTTTCTCCTGAATTTTGTAAAATAGCATTTTCAAAATCTTTTATTTTACCACCTGATTGTTCTATAACATTGTCAATATAAGTATTACTATTTCTATACTCAGATGACGGATTGTTATTTGAACCAAAAAGTACATCTATCGCTGCATTAATAGTTTGAGATATAGTTGGATACTGATTAGTTAATAGGGACAGGCTACTTTTTATCATAATTCTTCTTTCCTTTTTGGTCTTCCTCGTGGATTGAGCGTTGAAGAAAGTCCAAACATTTCAGCTGTCTTTTCCATCCATGCTAATTCCCCCAATGGACTCTGACGATTAACGCTATTACGTACCATAGTTAGTTCTGCTTCTCTCAAAGGAGTGTTTACATGTAAAGCCCAATCCGTTGGTAGTGCTATCAAAGATTCATCGAGTAATTGTCTCTCGTTGGTCATTCGCTCCCACAATGAACCATAAACCCACGTTTCTGCTTCATTCACCAGTTTGGCACGTAAAGCATTAGCTTCTATATAACGCAAGAGTGAAAGATAATAATTATCTTTTTGAACAATAAAGCTCTTATATCGCCCTTGCCAAATATGCCCTGACGTTTTATTCTTTCGATGATAATAACGTACATGCGACGTCATAACCCATTGCATCAAGCGACTCAGACTTCCTTCAGCAAGGGGCATAAGTAAAAGGTGAAAATGGTTTGGCATCAGACAATATGCATGAAGTTCAACCGCTTCTCTTTTCAAGCCATCTTGAAGCAACTTTAAAAAGTAAGCATAGTCTTCAGCAGCATCAAACACTTGCATTCGCATATTTCCACGATTAATCACATGATAGATGCCTCCAATACTCTCACCTCTGGTAATTCGCGGCATGGATTTGTCCTTTTACATGTAAAGATTTTAGAAAAAGTTTAGCAAAAAAGTTATTTAAAGTAGCCTGTCCCCTTTATTTCCTTTATTTTTTGCATTTTTTCCCTTTAGTTTGATTTTGCTTTAGATGTAAAAGATTTATTTCTTTATCTTTGATGTTTCTTCGTCCTTAATTATTCTCCACTTTCCAGATTTGAAGGTAAGTTTTAATTCGTCTATCGTTTTACCAATAAATGTATTTTTATCAGGATCATATCTATAATCAGATGCTATATAAAAATGTATATTTTGATTATTGATCCATTTTGTCCTAAAAACACTAGAATCATAAGGGTATTCTTGTGTAAAAATTCGTTTAATTTGATTACCTTTAAAAGAATAAATACTAAAACGAGGGGGATCAGAAGAAATTTCGCCACCATAATATTCTGTTGCAAAATACTTTCTATTTGGCGAAAGATAAGGCATCCCATTGATTTCCATCATTTGACCATCACGAAGATTAATAGCATAATAAACTTCTGTATCTGGTGCCCATTCACTCACAATAAGATATTTTTCTTTAAAAAAACATCCTTTAATAGTATAGATTAAAACTTCAAATTCATCATCATTTTCTGAAAATTCATTTTTTAATTCTAATTTTTTGCCATTTAATAGATTAATTATTTTGACATTCTGTTCTTGAATATAAAAGTTTTTACATTTTTCAAGTTGCTTAAAATTTATACCATCCATCAAAAACTCATTATAAGCAAATAGATTTGTTGCAAATAAAGCAAATAGAATAAAATATAATTTTCTCATTTTAAAAGTCCTTGTTGATAAGGCGTATCTTCAAGTTTCTCATATTTGCCAACATTAACAGGTTTATCACCGTTGGTTGGAGCTGGATCAACAAATTTTGTTTTATCGTAAATTGCACCTGTATATATACCGAAATGCAAATGTTTATCATATGTCTCTAGCCCTTTGTCTCCGGAGCCTCCTTCAACCATGATAGGTTGACCTTCTTTAACAATAGTTCCTTTTTTTACCAATAATTCACTTGCATGTAAGTATTCTGAAGTATAACCTGTATCTGGATGATAGATGCGAATCAAATTTCCGGAAGCGCCTCTATTTTCACTCATTACAACCTCTCCATCACCCGCAGCAAAAATTATTGCATTTGTAATTTTATTTTCATTTGCGTCCTTATAAGTAATATCAGTCCCATAATGTAATCTTGCTGGTTGACCAGGAAGTTTTCTCATTCCAAATGGTGATGAAAATACAGCTCTGTCCTTACTCAATTGGCTCCAAATCAAGTTATCCCCCAACTCTTTATTCAACCCAGCAAATTCAGCATTATTGTTTTGTGTCTGTGGTGATGTACTTATCGAATTTGATCCAGTTGAAAGACTCCCTTGCCCCGTAAAGTAGAGTGCAAAGTCAGCGTAACTTGCGATATTACTTCCAAAGTTTTGAGAGTAAGCACTTCTTGCATCTCTGTATTCTTTACTTTGATCGAAGTTTGAACCTTTTTGTGCATCTATGGCTCTTTGCGTTTCAGCCCCTGCTGTTTTTAGAAGATCAGCATTGTTGTTATTGTAAAAATCATTCACGTACGCTTTTCCTGTTTCCAAAGAATAATATCCTTTCACTTGGTATCCATCACGTCCTGGTTCTGTTGTTGCTATGAGTACAGTCTCAACAGGTTTATAACCTAATTCTATCATGACTTGTTGTGTTATGCCATTTGTGATTGCTTTTTTTTGTTCATCCGTGTATGCAGGAGAATTAAGCACTGCCGCTAGGTCTTTATCTTGAGCAATTCTTTCTTTAACGGTTTCATAGGTGATTTCTCTTTTTCTAAGCTCCGCACCAAATTCAGAAAGACCTACGGTTTGATTACTCACAACTTGGTTGATGGTATCAAGCATCATGCCTGTTTTTACAAAGTCTTGAGCTATAAGCTTCCACCCATCTTCACTAAGTAGTCTATGATCTAGTACCGCCGTAACCGAAGTACCCACACTTCCCGAGTAAAGCTCTTTGTTGACTTTCGTAGTGTCTCTGTTAAGGGGAAACTGTCCCTTTTATTTCCCTTTATTTCTGTTATGCTTTAAAAATTTGGAGAAACAAGCTCTAATAAAATTAAGAATAATGTAAAAAATTAAAATTGGCAGAATGAAAAGTAATCCATATCTGATTTTTTTCCACCAAATCGAATCAGTGATGCTACCTTTATTCATTTCCTCAAAAATATTTTCAACATAATAAAGACTATATTTAGGAGTAACAACTTCTTGCCAAAAATCATCTCTCGTTTTTGGTTGAATCTTAAAATCGAAAATATTATTTATATCAATATTCTTATTGAGCGTATTTTCTATACATTTCCAATTAGCTTTTAAATAATAATTTTGATCAGAAGGATACCAATTAATATATCTTTCAGTCATAGTCATAATAGACATAAACTGGAAGATATTTGTTTTTTCAATACAATAATTATTTTTAGGCGGCAAATAATTTTTATATTTATATGGGATTACATAATAATTTCCATTTAATTGATAAAAAGCTCTATAAAAGGTAATTACTTTAGATTTATCTGGACTCTCATAATAAAAAGTTTGATACAATGGAATACAATTCATTATTATAAATAGTATGATCACACCACTCGTCAAATAAATTATTTTTTTCATTTAATCTCCATTTTCATTTAATCTTGCAATTTATTAGATATTGCTTGATTTCCTTTTTCCCAACCAAGGAATTGTGCAGAAGTTGATTGTCCAATTTCTGTACCATCTCCGAAAGAATTACCATTTTGTTTGGCTTGAAAACGCTCAAAAGCAAATTTTGATAAACTCCATGGCATTAAGCCATATCCAGCTACATAACCTGCTCCAATGTTTCCAAAGTCCCTTGCACTTGCGTAAACATCTGGGTAAATTTGACTACCTCTATATGTATAATCTGCTCTTTCTTGACCTGGTGGATATTTTGTTGCTCCAATATCTTTAAAATTATAATTTTTCCATTCATTCATGTATGATGAGATAGAAGGAGTATCTGTATAGATTTTATTCTTTAAAAAATCTATTCCTTCTTTTGAGGTAAGATCAATAATTCCTCTTGGTCGCGTAGCACTTGTACCACCTTCATCTGCATAATAAAAAGAATCTATGAATAATGATTCACCTATTTTTTCACCTACAAGCTCTCCTTTGTCATTAACAACATAAATTGATTTATCATTATCTTTCAAGTTGACTTGTACAACTTTATATTTTCCATCAGGTAATTTTTGAACATAAGTGCTATTATCCCCCAACTCCTTATTTAACCCAGCAAACTCAGCATTATTGTTTTGTGTCTGAGAAGGTGTACTGATAGAATTGGTTCCTGTTGAAAGACTCCCTTGACCTGTAAAGTACAGTGCAAAGTCAGCGTAGCTTTTGATGTTTCCTCCAAAGTTTTGAGAGTATTCACTTCTGGCATCTCTGTATTCCTTACTTTGATCGAAGTTTGAACCTTTTTGTGCATCTATAGCTCTTTGGGCTTCGGTTCCTGCTGTGGTAAGAAGATCAGCATTGGTGTTATTGTAAAAGTCATTGATGTATGCTTTTCCTGTTTCCAAAGAGAAGTATCCTTTCACTTGGTATCCATCACGTCCTGGTTCGGTTGTGGCGATGAGTACAGTTTCGATAGGTTTATACCCTAATTCTACCATGACTTCTTTTGTGATACCATTGATGATGGCTTTTTTCTGATCATCAGTATAGGCAGGAGAGTTTAGCACTGCTGCCAAGTCTTTATCTTGAGCAATTCTTTCTTTGACGGTTTCGTAAGTGATTTCTCTTTTTCTAAGCTCTGCGCCAAATTCAGAAAGCCCTACGGTTTGATTACCAACAACTTGATTGATGGTATCGAGCATCATGCCTGTTTTTACAAAGTCTTGGGCTATGAGCTTCCACCCATCTTCGCTAAGGAATCTATGATCTAGTACGGCTGTAACCGAAGTACCAACACTACCAGAGTAAAGCTCTTTATTGACTTTCGTGGTATCACGGTTAAGTCTAGTCAGGTCATCGGAGTTTTCAGTGTCACCGACTTGAACGTCACCTTTACCCACTGTGGCTAAGGTTTTAGAACCGCTGTAGCCCATTTGATTGCTAAGGGATAGGGATGAAGAATTTACTTTTGTGGTTGCTTCTTCCACATTAGTTTGGGCATTGGTTTTCGTTTCAAATCCTATATTGGTTCCTACATTAAAGCTATTGCTAGAGCTAAATTCCGTATTGCTAGAGTTTGCAAAGGTTAGAGTATCGGTTTTGAGTTTAAGCTTTTCATTATCCTCAAATACGCCTTGCTCATTGGTCTCTCCTGCGGCAATGAGCGCCCCTTTGATGTGGGTATTGCCTCCTACTTCTACATTGACATTTTCACCAGTGAGCGAAGTAAGAACGGTTTGTTTACTTTGGTTTGTACCCGTACTGGCTCCAAAGCTTGCTCCTGTACTGCCTAGTCCATCACCCACTCTAGCACCCACCGTGTTGTTAAGTTTGTCTTGAGCATTATAATAGTCTTTTTTGTTTTCATAATTTTTTTCATTGGCAGTGTAGTCTTTATCCTTACCCAAAGAGGCACTCACACTGACATTAAACCCTTTAGAGTTAGAAGAGCTACTATCTCTTTGAGACTCAACACTGAGGTCTCCTCCGACTTTAACATTTAAGGTATCGTCTGCTCTAACCGTTGCACCTTTAAAGGAAGCATCATTGGTTGTTGTGATGTTTATGTTATTGGCAAGCAGTTCGGCATTTCTATTGGTCGTGCTATCACTGGTTTGATGTCCTTCGCCATAACCTAGTGAGGCACCCATGCCACTGCCTCCACCGTACATGGTCATAGAAAGCGTTCCACTGAGGTCTTTACTGTCTTGTTTAGAGGTTGACGTATCGATGGAAGACTTTGTCAATAAATCATGGGTTTGAATGCCTAGGGTGTTCTCAGCTACAACATTAGAGCCACTGATGGTGGTTGTGGTATCAGTTGCTGTGTTAGTTTTGATGATGATGTCATTACCATAGATGCTTGAAGCTAAACTTTGGGTTTGGAGTGCTTCTCCTACGAGTTGGGAGCCTTTGAGGTCTAGGGCGAGGCCTACACTAAAGCCCCAAGTCGCTGAACTTGCAGCAGCAGTAGCGGTTTGAGCATAGATAGCAACGGTTTTAGAAGCAAGATCAACCGTTGCCGCAGCGATTGCCGCTAAATAGTACTTTTCATTGTCTTTAACATTGTCAATGAGATCATTAAGATCACCAATGTCTTCGAAGTCAATGCCTGCTTCTTTGGCTTTATAGCGTGCTTTAACATCACTGAGCGTTGACTCTAACTTGCTGACTTCATCTTTATACTTGCTATAGTCCTCTTTCACTTTTTTAAGTTGTTTGGCTGACTCTGCGGCTGCTTTAACGGCACTTCCTATCTCTGCGTATTCGTTTTGTACGGTGATGCTTATATCTGCGCTGGCATGTTTTTCTTTACTGTTTTCATTGTACGTGTCGATGGACTCTTTGATGGTCACATCACCTTCTTTGGTAGTAAGGCTAACTGTTTTAGCCGCTTCAAGTTTAGAGCCATCCACCATGATGTCTTTTTTAGAATCCATCACGATGTCACCGCTTTTACTGGTAAGCGATGAGCTTTTATGGGTTAGCCTTTCAGTCGATGTGGCTGAGTTGTCATAAGTTGCTTTGGCAACGGAGATCTTTATCTTCGTTCCTTGTTGCTCTTGCCCTGGGAGGGGGTTAACAACTTTTTGAATGGACTCTGCCATCTTAACGATATTGCCCAAACTTACTTCAGTTTTTTTACTGACACTATTGGTTTTGGTGGTCTCTTCAGCGGAGAGCACTTCGATGGAGCCTGTGTTGGTTGTCGCTTGTATGGTCTTTTCAGCCTCGAGGTTAGAGCCTATGACTTTGGCACTGCCACTGTCAATGATGATGTTATTGCCACTGTTGATGTTGGAGGATTTGGCTTTTACTTGCGTTTTATCATCTTGTTTAAACTCTGATTCATACACAGGTCCTGTTTTAGCAAGACCCAGTGTTGCTAAAGAGGTGAGCATATTGCCCAAATTGAAACTGCTTTTTTTACTCCACTGTTCACTTTGACTAAACTCTTGTGCTGCAGCTATAAGCACTTCATTGGCGGCTTGGAGTTGAAGGTCTGAAGCTGCATCGATGTTGGAGCCAATGACTTTGATGTCATTGCCTGATTTCATGATGATGTTCAACGCTTCGGTTCTAAGCTGTGCTGCTTTAGCATTTAGGGCGTCTGTTCGGTCCATGGAAGCACTTTTACTTAAGCCTCCCCATGAAGACTTGGTGGTAGAGTGCATCTCACCTTCTCTGTACTGTTTAGCAAGAACGTTAATGTCTTGTTTCGCATCGACAACGATGTTTTCTTTGGCAATAAGGTTTGCTGCTTCTAATGTGGCACTGCCTGTATCTGCTTTTATGAGGATGTTATTGGCATTAAGCTTACTTTGGATGGCGTTCTCTTTATATGTGGTGTCTTGTTTGGTTTGTTTACCACCCATGAAGCCTTTTGTTTTAGTTGTTATTTTGGTATCTTGGTAAGTAAGGTCATTGGCGGCTAAGATGTTTACACCCTCTTTAGCTTCCAATATAATATTTTCGCTTGCACTCATATTGGAAGCGATGACATTGACTTGATTGGCATTGATAGCGATGTTTTTACCTTCCATTGTAGAGACATTTTGTTTGATGGAATTTCCTCTGTTATAGCCATTTTTTAATTGGAAATCATAATTTTCTTTTGTCTCTAAGGCTTCGATATTGACCGCACCATTGGTAGATGTAAGAGCGATGTTACCTGTGGCTTGAGTGTTGGTATTGGCAAGGGTGATGTCATCATTTGTTTGCATCACGAGATTGCCACCAGAAGTGAACTGTGCAGCTTTACCTTTTTGGGTGGTGGTTTGGTAGCCTTGTCCGTAATTATACGTTTTATCTTGTGTTAGAGCCGTGCTGGTTATACTTTGTGCAGTTAAGCTCATATCACCACCAGACTGGATGGTACCACTTAGATTTTTAAGCGCTCCACCAGAGGTGAGAGCCATAGTACCGCCTGAAGTTATAGCACCGTTTTGATTGGTGAGGGTTTTACCTGTGGCGACTTTAAGCGTTCCTTCTGAGGCGATGAGACCCTCATTGAGCAAGGTGTCCTGGATGACGAGGTCTATCTCTCCAGCGGCTATTTTTGCGCCATCACTGGTGATGTTATTGGATGCAAGATAGACTTCAGGAACTAAGATAGTTTCTCCATCGATCACTTTTTCTACCATCCAAACGATGTTTTTATTAAGACGTGCAATTTGTTCAGGGGAGAGAGAAATACCCATTTTTAAGTTTAGTGTGGACTGCACATTGATGGCATTGTCCATCAAACCTTGAAACTGCGCGAGTTCTGAGCCATAACCCTCAAGGTAACGACTGCCACTAAGGCGTATGACACTATTACTCACAAGCTGTGTCTCATACATCGCATCACCTAAGCGTTTGAGGGTATTTTCTGGACGATAGTCGAGCTTTTTGAGCATATAGTCAGAGCTAATAAACGTGTTGTAATTGGTAAAAAGAGGATTGGCTTCGATGAGAAACGGATGATTTTTGGTTTTGTTGACTAAGAAAGTTCCGTATTTCCCTTTTGGGAGGGTGATGTTGTCGATGATGGTACTGCTATTGGCTGTGTACTTCACGGCTTGTGTTTGTAAGAGGGCATTGTGGGTGTTGGTTTGGTATAAGCCTTCATTGGCGGTTATGATTTTGAATTCGCCATTACCTTGTTGCGCTAATGCCGTATTGACTTCAGCACGCAATGTATTGCTTATGCTCTCAAGTCCTGTGGTGATGGGTTCGACACTTACACTTTGAAGTGCTGTAGTATTTTGGGTTAAAAGGTCATTTAATGCTGTTTGGGCAGTAAGGACATCTGTTTTTTTCGTTTGGGCATCCGCTACGACTGTTAAAGAGGTATAAAGTGTCTCAAAATCATCCAGTTTCGTTTTTGCTTTTATGTAGTTGTCTTTGAGTGTTGTAATGGTTGTCTCTAAAGTAGAAGTGTCCGCTTTAGAGTTCAGTGTTTTTATGGTAGAGATAACGGATTCTAGGGATGTAATCGATGTACTATTTTGGATAATAACGTCTTGAATATCGGTTTTAATCGCCGCTAATTCTGTTTTATATGTGCCTAAATCATCTAATGTTTTGAGATTGGTAAGTGTGTCCGTTAGTGTTTGTTCTTCAAGAAACAGTTCTGAGGCAGAGTCATTAGTACTGGTAATCTCTTTTGTTAAAGATTGTAAACTTTTTGAACTACCTTCTAGATTATCAATCGTTGTAAGTTTTGCTTGGATTTGGGGATTACTAGAACTACTGATATTATTGAGTGTAACAACATTGCCAGTGATACTTTTTTTGGCTTGAATACCATAGTTTGCTATAGGATTTTTGATCGTTTCAGACTGTGTAAATGTACCGCGGTAAGCTGCATAATGACTACAACTTTTCCAAGGTTTTCTCTTACACTTTTTTTCTTCGCGGTATTGGGAGGTAATAATATCCGTTGTTGTGACAAGCAAAACACCTATATTATTAACAAGTGTTGCATTAAGGACAATATTGCCATCAGAGGAAATAAGTGAATAAACATTGTTAAGCGTGCCTACGTTAAGATTTATATCGCCATTGGCAATGATCAGTGCGGGAGCAGAGGGAACATCAACAACTTTTTGGTAGATATTAGTTGTAATGACGTCAAAGTTATTTCCGCCACCTGAGGTTATTGTCGAAGAAGACGTGGGTTCTTTCATGACAGGTGCATTGGCTGTATTGGTGAGCGTTTGCGCAGTAATGTTGATGTTTTTTTCGGATTGAATCAACCCTTCATTGGTTACAGTATTGATTTTATCTTTAGCACTATTGGCAGCGATATTGAGCGTATCATCACTGTAGATTACGCCCTCTTTTTGGTTGGTAAGCGAATTTTTGACTAAAAGATCCATCGTTTTATTGCTTCGAATTAGACCTGAATTGTCAAGGGTTTGAGCAGTAATGGCTAAATTGTTTTTAGAATAAATAGCTCCCGTATTGTCGATGCTATTGGCTTTGACATCCACATCATAACCACCTATAAGCCCTTCATTATCAATATTTTGCAAAGCGGTGATACTACTTTTTCCTGTTCCAGATAGAGCACTCAATTCACCTTTATTGCTGATATTTTCAACTACTATCGTCATGTCGGAAGCAGCTTCTATAACTTTATCGGTTGCGATTGAGAGTTTTTTACCTGCATTAAGTTCAATAGTGTTAGCCGTAATATCATTGGTTAAGTTGACATTTGCACTTTGAGATGTCAGCGTTGCTTTTGTGCCTGCCACTACCTTTGAAGCGACGATACTTCCATCAGAGGTAAGTTCTAAAGAGTTTTGAGCCAAGACTTCAGGGGGAAGATTGACACCGATGCCTTTGTCGGTACTTTTCAGTGTTATGGTGTTGGCATAAATGCCACCTAGCACGGATGAGTCAATAGAAATACCACTACCACTTTTATTTTGAGAAGTAACCGTACCATCAAGAGCAATGTTATTCTCTCCTGTCACGACATGGAGTTCATCTGCGTATAGTTTTGCATTGAGCTGTAGCGCTTTAGCATAGAGATTGACTTTAGCAATATTATTTCCATTGAAGCCGTCGCCTTCGAAGATGATACTGCCACCACCAACATTGAACCCTTGCACTAAATTACCATCCATTATAGGTGTAGCTGTCGTTAATGTGGCATTGGGGGTGTTGATAAATCCTCCACCATTGACACTGATACCATTGGGATTGGCGACGATAACATCTGCTGCCACTCCCGCTATTTCGGTGTAACCTCGAAGCAATGTCTTGCTAGTTCCTGTAACTTCATTGAGTATGAGTTTGGCATTATTTCCTGTTAGATTTGGGTTGTACGAGATGTATCCTGCGAGCTGCGTATTGGCAATGGTTTTTGAATTGTTAAGAATAAGACCTTGCGGATCAACGTTAAAATTTGAAAATTTATTGTGTGAAAGCCCCTGAGAGTTGGGTGTGACGATATTGACGATTGGAACACCATTGGGTGCTTTAAGAAGTTCAGCTTGATTACCTTTGGGCGCACCTGTATCTACGGTAAGTTCAGCCGCGGTAATAGTTTGATTCAACACTAAAAAAATATTGATAATTATAGATACAACTTGTTTGCTTGTCATAAGTTCCCTTTTAGAATATGGCATTTAATTAAAAGCGGTAATTGGCAGAAATGCCAAAAAAAGTTTGCGTTACACTCACGTCTCTTTTTAAAAGAGGCATCGCGTAGTAAATCATCGTATCGAAATCACCCTTTTTGAGCTTTAGCCCTACAGAGTCACTGAGTAATTTTCCTCCAGTGGTATCTTCTTCTTTTTTGATTTCACCACCATCAAGGGCTATAAAATAAGTTTGATCAAAGTATTCCATGAACTTAACCTGCGGAGTATAAGAGAATTCATTACGCGCGTAATAACCCGTATTGCCGCTTAGTCCTTCTTTTTGGTAACCGCGAACACTGTAATGCCCACCGATACTGATTTGATTGGTGCTGAAGAGTTGGTAATGTGAATGTTGATAGTGAGCGCTTAGAGAATATTGAAATGCGTCAAGGCGCTTAACCAGTGAAGCATCAATCGTATAAAAAGAGTATTTTTCATTAAGTGCTGTTGGATTTGAGGCATTAAACCAGTCCGTCCCTTTGGTGTAATTGAGTGCCACATAGGTATAAAAATCCGCAATTTGGTACATATAATCTAGCAGTGCCCCTATTTTGGAGAGGTCATAACTGGAACTTTCAATATTTGTTCCACCCATATAGTTTTGTGCTTGATATTGCGCAACAGATGAACCGATGGAGACTCTATGGGATTCATTGTGAAAAAGTTTATAATTGAGTCCCAAAGTATAGGTTTTTGTATGTCCATTAGATGATAAGCGATTAATGCCACCTTCAACATTTTGGTCATAACTACTTTTTCGATAACTAAGCGTCGTTAACAATCGATCAAAAGGAATGGAATACTCATAACTATCACCGATGGAATTTTCATCTTGATAGTGTTTATTGGTACTATTGAGATTGATTTTAAATTGATCGTTCAGCCCTGTAGGATCATCAAAATTAAGTTCAAGAGAGCCTTGTTGATCACCTGTTCGTTTGGTTCCAAAATTATTAAGTCCAATATTTCCATTAATACGGTTTGTCGTATTGTTTTCGATAGTCACATCGGTATACCCAACATTTTCACTTGGTACAAGATCCATTGTTGCATGATTACTTGGTAAACGGTTGATCATCTCAACAGCATTTTCTAAATCTCTTAGATTGAGGTAATCCTCTTTTTGACCTATAAATGCACTGTTGATATAAAGCTCATCGGGAGAGATTTTTTCTATCTTGCCCTCTACTGCATAGAGTGTCACTTCACCCGATGAGATATTTTGAGGTTTAATGTACACTTGAGAAGTGATATAACCTTTTTCAACATAAAGGGCAGTGAGTTGACGTGCTAAATTGGACAGGTCGGTGAGTGAATTACACTTGTCACTGTATTGCTCGTACAAAGATTGTTTTTCACTATTGGAAAGTAGTGTTATACCTTCATCTTTAATTGTCTTAATTTCAAAGCATTGCTCATCTTGTGTTGGTAACAACTCTGGTTTTTCTACGTTGTAACGCATAATATTTTCATCTTGACGCTTTTCAAGCTTCTCAAATATCTCTTTTTGTTTTTCAAATTGCTCTCGTTTATCTATTAAGTCAGTAACGGACTCAGCATAAACCAAACTGGAAATACATAAAAGAAGTATAAAAACTTTAAATCTCATAACCATAGGGATCCTTATAATGTTCCAAATTTAATGGATGAATTATGTGTATGTCGAAGAAGGCATCTTTACATGTAAAGGGGGAGGCGACAAGCAGTAATATGCAAAAAACGCATATTATACCAAATAATTATTATTTTTATTAATAAATTCTAATAATTTGTTACTTAGTGATAGAAAATAAGTAAAGATATAATAAATTATCTGTTTGTTTTGCTGACATAGCGAAGCAAGAATTTTAACGAAAGGGTGTCACAGTTTGCGTCACAGAAATAATATTTTTATAAAAAATATGTAAAAGATTATTATGAATGCATTTGTTGATAAAAATCAAGGTGTTTTAGATAACTGTATAAAAGATCCATCCAGATATGTTCTGTCATGTATAGATTGGGCAGCGAAACTTCGACACAATGAGCGCTTCATAGGTTGTTAAGTGCCAATCAAATGACGATAGGAATACCTTTAATCTCTATAATTTTGTTGGTAGAGCTTTTTGCTAGGCCATTCTAGTGCTGTTAAAGCGGTGGGGATTGATTCTTTGTGGTAAACAAAATTCTTTAGTGACAAACAAAGAGCAATTATTT